>NZ_JAKTNU010000010.1 GCF_022760955.1 Thermus neutrinimicus | reverse complement strand
GGTTGGCCTTGCGGGCGTTAGGGGGAGTAGAGGTGGTTTTTTAGTGGGAGGGCACTTAATTTTGGCTGAAGGCCATGAAGTCCTTAAGGCGTGCCCCCGGGTAGAGGCGCTTAGCGTAGGCTTCCATCCGCGCTTTGGCCTCTTTCTGGGGGATGGGCTGGGCCTCCGCAGGGTAGACCGCCATCATGCCCATCATCCCCTGGCCGCCCATCATGCCGTAGCCCCCCATCCCCGGACCAAAACCCCCCATCATGCCCTGGGTGAGGGCAAGGCCTAAAAGCGCCAGGGCCAGAACCCCTAAGGTCAAACCGTAGCGTTTCATGCTTCACCCCCCTTTTCCAGTTCCTTCCGCAACCCCTTGTAGGTTTCCTCGTCCAGTTCGCCCCTGGCGTACCGGAGGCGCAGGGCCTCCAGGGCCGTATCCTTTTTCGGCTCCCCACTTCCCCGTTCCCAGGCCCGAAGGCCCAGGTACAGGAGAAGTCCCAAGAGGGCCAGCACCAGGAGCATGTTGAGAAGCCCGAAGAACCACCCGAAACCCATGCCGCCCCAATCCATCATTCCCACGATCCACCCCCACCTGTACCCTAGGCCGGTATTGTTAAGCTGGCATAAAGGGGCTTTACCGGTGCTTAACGTTTGGCCCTTAAGCTGAGGGCATGCGAAGAGGGCTCCTGGCGCTGGGTCTTGTTGCCCTGGGCCTGGTGGGGTTGGCCCTGGAAAGCGGACTACTGGAGGAGGTTTCCCGAAGCCTTTACCGGACGGCCAACACCCTGTACGCTTTCCTGGCCCCCTGGGTAGATGGGCTGAGGCGGGAAGTGGGGGTTCCTTGGCTTTCCGCTTTCCTTCTTGGGGTCTTGGCGGCCTTTGCTCCCTGCCAGGTCACCACCGGGGCCACCGCCCTGGCCTATCTGGCTCCTTCCGCCCTCGAGGAAAGGGCCTGGCCCAGGTTCCTGGCCTTTCTCCTTGGGAAGGCCTTCACCTACTTGGTGCTCGCTGGGGTGGTTCACTTCTTTTTGGCCGGAACCTTGGACAACCCCGGGGCCATCTTCCGCCCGGTGCGGCTGGCCCTTGGGCCCTTCATGGTCCTGGTGGGCTTGGGGCTCTTGGGGGTGGTGCGCTGGCCCCTGGCCTGGGCGGCGCCGGATGGCTGGGTGGTCCGGGTGGGGGCGTGGGGTGGGCTTCTTGGGCCCCTAGCCCTGGGTGGGGTTTACGGCTTGGCCTTCTGCCCCACCCTCTTCTGGCTTTTCTTCGGGCTTCTACTTCCCTTGGCCCTGGCCTCGCCCTTTGGGTTTGTCCTTCCCCTGCTCTTCGCCCTGGGGACGGGCTTTCCCCTGGGTTCCCTCCTCCTCCTTTTCGCCCGCATGGGCCGAGGCCAGGCCCTTAAGGGAATGCGCCGTGTGGGAAGCCGTCTTCTAAGGGGTGCAGGTGGGGTCTTCGTGGCCTTGGGGATTTTGGACACGGTTCTTTACTGGAACCTCTGGCATGGGAGGTAAGGGGATGAGGAAGGGCTTAAGGGCTCGGTTTTTCGCCGCCCTCCTTCCCGCCCTTTCCCGGGGGCACGTGGCCTTGAGCGAACCCTGGCGGAAGAAGCTCCTGGGAAGCCTGGCGGGAAAGGTTTTGGAGATCGGCCCGGGAACGGGGGTTAACCTGGCCTACTTGCCGGATGGCGTCTGCTGGATTGGCCTCGAGCCCAATCCCTACTTCCACCCCCGCCTCCAGCGGGCCTTGAGCCTCAAGGGGCTTCCCGGCGAGGTTCTTTTAGGCCGGGCGGAGGCCATCCCCTTGCCGGAGGGAAGCGTGGAGGCCGTGGTGGCCACCTTGGTCCTTTGCTCGGTGGAGGATCCCAAGCGGGCCTTGGGGGAGATCCTCAGGGTGTTGAAGCCCGGGGGGCGTTTCGTCTTTTTGGAGCACGTGGCCGCCCCCCAGGGTTCCTGCCTGCGCCGGGCCCAGGATCTTTTCTGCCCCCTTTGGACGTTTCTGGGGGACGGCTGCCATCCCAACCGTGAGACCTTAGCCCTTATTCGGGAGGCCGGGTTTGCCCGGGTGGAGGCGGAGGCCTTCGGCTTACCCCTTCCCCTGGTGGCCCCCCATGTGGCCGGGGTGGCCTGGAAGGGATAGCCCTCAGCGCCCTCGCCAGAGGGTACCCCTTGCGTCCACCCAGGCCAGCAAACCCTCCTCCTGGGGATGGGCAGCCAGGGCTAGGACCGTGCCCTGCCAGAGCCTGCGCCATCCCCTTTCCGTCTGCTGCCAGAGGCCAAGCTTTCCTCCCAGGTAAAGGACGCCGGAAGGGGAGAGGGCTAAGGGTCCCGGGACGGGGTCTGGGGCGGGAATGGGGCGGAAGCTTTTGCCCCCATCCTCGCTCAGGAAGAGCCTCCTTTCCAGAAGGGAAGCCCAGAGGCGGCCCTTTAGGTCCACCAGGAAAAAGGCCATCCCCACCTTGGGCAGGCCCCGGGCGGTAAGCCTCGCCCAGGTCTGCCCGCCGTCCTGGCTGCGGAAGTAGCCGTAAGTGGCCTCGAGGGCGTAGTGGACCTCAGGCTTCCTGGGATCGATGGCATAGGCGTGGAGGTCCAGGGCAGGGAGGCCCTTGGGCCTTAGGTCACGGAAGCGTTGGAGATCCCGGCTTTCCGCTAGGACCCAGTGCCCAGCCACGATGAGGCGCCTGCCGTCCCAGGCCAGGTTCATGGCGTCCCAGTCCCGACGCCGCACCAGGTCCCGGGGGGCGCCGTTGGTCCAGGCGACGATGCCGTCGTGGTGCCCCAGGAGCAAGACTCCCGAGGGGTGCCACAAGAGGGCGTGAACGTCCCGGGTGGGCACCGGGCCCAAGGGAGTTTGGGCCAGGGCGAGGCCGAGGAAGAGGGTAAGGGTTAAAGGGCGCATGGCGTTTTACCGTGAGGTGAGGTGGAAGCCTGTAAGGCAGGTGGGGTTTTGGCTGAAGGTGCCCACGGGACCGGTGGCTGCCAGGTTCCCCCGGCGGATCTCCAGGGTATAGCGGCGGTTTCTGGGCAACCAGAGCTCAAAGAACCCGTCCTTTCCCGTTCTGACCTGGGTCGTGAGCACCTCCTTCTCCCCCTCCAGCACCCGAACCTCAAAGACCTCCTCCTGGAGTTCCCCGGTACAGCTGGAGAAGTAGTGGACCTGGCAGGGATGGGTACGGCTCACGTAGGGAGCTATCGCCAGGAGGAAGCGGTCCTTGAGGGCCACCTGGGCCTTGCGGCCGTCCGGAAACTGGAAGAAGAAGGCCTCGGGGGTCACGTAGCTCACCACCCTTTGCCCTTCCTCCCGCCACCGCTTGGCCAGGGCCAGGGCCTCTTCGGGCTTCAGGCCTTTGAGGGTTTCGGGGGAAGGAGTCTGGGCTAGGCCTAAAGCCACACCTAAGGCAAGCGCCAGAAGCTTCCTCATGGCACCCACCCTAAGCCTTTCCCGTTAAGCCCGTGTAAAGGGGCAGGGTGAAGCAGAAAAGGCTTCCCCGGCCCAACTGGCTTTCCACCCAGATCCTTCCCCCCATGGCCTCCACCAGACCCTTGGCGATGGTGAGCCCTACCCCTGTGCCTCCGTCTTGGCGGCTGCGGGAGGGGTCTATGCGGTAGAACCGTTCAAAGATGTGGGGGAGGTGCTCCTTAGGTATACCGGGCCCGGTGTCCTCTACCTGAAAGGCCACGGACTGGCCCATGGACTCCGCCCCAAGCCTCACCCTTCCCCCCTCCGGGGTGTGGCGGAGAGCGTTGGAAAGCAGGTTGGCGAGCACCTGGAGGGTCCGTTCCTCGTCGGCCCAGACCCGGGGGAGAAAGGGGGGGACCGCCACCTCCAGGGCCACTCCCTTGGCCTGGAAGGCGGGGCGGAAGCGCCCCGCCGCCTGTTCCAGGAGGCCTTTGGGATCCAGGGGCTCGGGGTGAAGCTCCACGGCCCCCGATTCCACCTGGGAGACCAGGGAGAGGTCCCGGACCAGCCGGCTCATGGCCCGCACCTCCTGCTGAATCCTTTCTGCCGCCTTTTCGGGCTCCATGACCCCATCCGCCAGGGCCTCGGCGTAGGCCTGCAGGGCGGACAGGGGGGTCCTGAGCTCGTGGGCCACGGTGCCGATGAGCTCCACCCGGCTTTGTTCCACCCGCTCCAGGGCCTCAGCCAGGCGGTTGAAGTGCAGGGCCACCTCGCCGAGCTCGTCCCGTTCTAAGGAGGGAAGGCGCACCCGGTACTCCCCTTGGGCCATGCGGCGGCTTCCCTCGGCCAAAAGCCTGGCGGTGCGGGAGAAGCGCAGGCTGGCGAAGGAGGCGGAGAGGGCGGCCCCAAGCACGGATAGGGGGAGGGCGGCGAGGAGGGCGGTGGTGAGGGTGGAGCGGAGGCCCTCCTCGAGGTCCCGCCTCAAGGCCTCGCCCATCATGAGCCCACCCATCATGGAGAGGGCGTGGTACATGCGCTCCACATGCCCCCGGTAGAAGGAGGGGGCCAGGGCCTCCGCCAGGAGGAAGAACAGGAACAGGGCCAGGAGGGCTACCAGAAGGTGGCTGAGAAAGAGCTTAGCGAAGAGGCGCATCGATTTCCCGGAAGCGGTACCCCACTCCCCTTACGGTTTCTATGAACCGGGGGTTTTCTGGATCGTCCATGAGCTTCTTTCTCAAGGCAGCGATGTGCACGTCCACCACCCGGTCTATGCCCGGGAAATCCGGTCCCCACACCTTTTCCAAGAGCCTTTCCCGGGTGAAGACTATGCCGGGGTGCTGGGCCAGGGTAAGGAGGAGGTCAAACTCCAGCTGGGAAAGAGGAAGGGGCTTGCCCTCCAGGTAGGCCTGGCGCTCCTTGGGAAGAAGGCGCAAGGGACCATAGCTGAGCTCCTCCTTGAGGCCGGCCCGCCTTAGGAGGGCCTTGACCCGGGCCACCACCTCCTTGGGGCTGAAGGGCTTGACCACGTAGTCGTCGGCCCCTAGCTCCAGCCCCTTCACCCTTTCCTCCTCCTCCCCCCTGGCCGTCAGCATGAGGATGGGAAGCTCGGGCCTTTCCCGGCGCACCTCCTCCAGGACCCTAAAGCCATCCAGCTTGGGCAGCATGAGGTCCAGGATCACGAGATCGGCACGGGGAAAGAGTTCCAGGGCCCTTTCCCCATCCTGCGCCTCCAAAACCTCAAACCTAGCCCCCCTCAGGTAGGCCCCCAGGACCTCGAGGAGGGCCGGGTCGTCGTCCACCAGGAGAACCCTCATGCGAGCTCGCGCTTCATGCGCTCAAAGGTTTCCTTGTCGATCTCCCCCCGGGCGTACCGCTCCCTTAGGATCTCCAAGGCCCTGTCCCGGCGCTCCGGTGCTAGGCTCCGCACCAGCCAGTAAATGAAGAGTCCCAGGAGGACAAACCAGAGAAGGCCAAAAAGAGGCCCCCACCAACCCATGTATCCCCAGTTGCCGCACCACCACATACGTTCACCTCCCGTCTGCACCTTAGCCAGGTGTCGTTAAGCTCCGGTTAAGCTCTGGGGCCGGAATCCCTTCAGCCTCAGGGAGTTGCTGAGCACGAAGAGGCTGGAGAGGCTCATGGCACCAGCTGCCAGCATGGGGTTTAGGAGAAGCCCGGTGAAGGGGTAGAGGACCCCGGCGGCCACGGGGATGAGGAGGAGGTTATAGGCGTAGGCCCAGAAGAAGTTGAGGTAGATGGTCCTCAAGGTACGCCGCGAGAGGAGGATGGCGTGCACCAACCCTTCCAGGCTTGGCGAGAGCAGGATCACATCCCCCGCCTCCACCGCGATGTCCGTGCCCGTGGCCAGGGCGATGCCCACATCGGCCTGGGCCAAGGCGGCGGCGTCGTTGATCCCGTCCCCCACAAAGATCACCTTCCGCCCCTGGGCCTGCAGGTGCCGTATGGCCTCCACCTTACCCTCAGGGCGTACCCCGGCCAGGACCTCCTGGATTCCTAGGGCTTCGGCCACCCGCCTTGCCGGGACGGGGTGGTCCCCGGTGAGGAGGACGGGCTTGAGGCCCAGGGCCTTTAAGGCGGCCACCACCCGCTTTGCCTCGGGCTTGGGGGGGTCAAAGACCCCGAAGGCGGCCAAAAGCCTTTCCCCATCCGCCAGGTAAAGGGGAGTGTAGCCCTTTTGGGAAAGCTCCTGGGCTTCTTGGGGAAGGGGTACCTTGAGCCGCCCCATAAGGGCCGGGCCCCCCAGGTAAAGCCTCCGGCCTTCCACCACCCCCTCGATCCCCTCCCCGGGCAGGGCCCGCACCCCTTCAGCCTCGGGTAGGTTAAGGTTTCTGGCTGCTTCCAGAACCGCCTTGGCGATGGGGTGCTCGCTTCCTCGCTCCAAGGCGGCAGCAAGCCGCAAGGCCTCTTCGGGCTTCAGGGCGAACCCAAGGGTCTCCGTGAGGGTGGGTTTTCCTTGGGTGAGGGTCCCCGTTTTGTCCAAAACCACGGTATCCGCCCGGGCCAGGCCTTCTATGGCTTGGCCCTTGCGGAAGATGAGGCCCATTCCCGCCGCCCTTCCCGTGGCTACGGCGATGGCCGCTGGGGTGGCGAGGCCCATGGCGCAGGGGCAGGCGATGAGGAGCACGGAAAGAAGGGCCACAAAGGCGTAGGAGAGGCCGGGCCCCAAGAGGAGCCAAAGCCCGAAGGTGACCAAGGCGATGAGGAGCACGATGGGCACGAAGACGCTGGCGATGCGGTCCGCCACCTCCTGCACCCGGGGTTTGTAGGCCTGGGCTTCCTCCACCAGGCGGGCCATCTGGGCCAGGACCGTGGCCTCCCCCACCCGGCTTACCCGGACGAGGAGGGGGCCTTCCCCGTTCACCGTTCCCCCCACCACCTCATCCCCTGGCCCTTTGGCCTTGGGGATGGGCTCCCCGGTGAGCATGGCCTCGTCCACATGGCTGAAGCCCTCCACCACCACCCCGTCCGCGGGAATGCGCTCCCCGGGAAGCACCCGCACCAGGTCCCTAGGGATGAGGGCCTCGGCGGGGATTTCCCTTTCCTTCCCCTCCTGAACCACCCGGGCGGTCTTGGGCCTTAAGGCCAGAAGCTTGCGGATGGCCTCCGAGGCCTTCCCCTTGGCCTTTTCCTCCAGGTGCTTGCCCAAAAGGATCAGGGCCAGGATCACCGCACCCGCCTCGAGGTAGAGGTGGCGGGCCTCCTTTGGGAAAAGGGTGGGGAAGAGCAGGACCAAAAAGGAGTAGAGGTAGGCGCTTCCTGCGCCTAGGGCCACCAGGGTGCTCATGCCCAGAGCGCGGTGCCGCATCTCCGCCAGGGCCTGGCGGAAAAAGCGCCGGCCGGCGTAGAGGACGGGGAGGGCGGTGAGGGCCTGGAAAAGAGGGGGGAGGTGGGGAAGGGGAAGGAGCATGGGCCCCATGGCCAGAAGGAGAGTGAGGAAGGCAAAGGGCAGGGCGAGGAGGAGATCCGTGGGGTAAGCGGGAGCCTGCTTTTCCTCCTGGGCTACCTCCAGGGGTTCGTACCCTGCATCCCGGATGGCCTGGCGCAGGCGGGGGAGGGTCACGGTGTCGGGGAGGTACTCCACCAGGGCCTTTTCCGTGGCCAGGTTGACGTTTGCGGAAAGGACCCCGGGCAGTTTCTTCAAGGCCCTTTCCACCCGGGCCACGCAGGCGGCGCAGGTCATGCCCCGGATGGGGATCTCCACCCGGGCCACCACGGGTTCGTAACCTGCCTCCTCCACCTGTTTTAGGACCTCCTTGAGGTCCACCCCTTCCTGTAACCGCAAGAAGGCTTCCTCGGTGGTGAGGTTAACCCGGGCCTCCTCCACCCCGGGGGCGCGCTTGAGCGCCCTTTCCACCCGCACCACGCACGAGGCGCAGGTCATGCCCTTTACCCCTACCTTCACTTCCAGTGCCATAGCCTCATACCCTCCTTGCGGACACCCCTTTGCTCTCCCCAGGCTGGTGCGCCCTTTGGCCTACGCCCGCCGAGGACCGGGAGGGGGTCAACGGTACTTGAGGGCCTCCATCAATTCCTCCACGATCTCCTCCACATCCCCCCGCTCGTGGGCGGTGGCCACGTGGTCCCTGAGGTGAGCTCTTAGGACCATCTCCCCCACCCGGTCCAGGGCGCCTTCCACCGCCTTGAGTTGCTTAAGCACGTCCACGCAGTAGACGTGGGGATCCTCCAGCATGCGCAGGATACCCTCGAGGTGACCTTTGGCGGAGAGGAGACGCCTTTGGGCCTCTTCCCGCACCTTGGGGTCCAGGTGGAGGTGGTGGCGGGGCATAGGGCCTCCTTAGCCCGCCAGGGCGGCCCGGTAGCCCTCCTCCTCCACCGCCCGGATCAGGGCCTCGGGATCCACCTTCCCCTCCACCAGGGCCTCGGCCCGTTCCAGGCTTACCTCGGCCTTCTCCACCCCCGGCACCCTCATGAGGGCCTTCTTGACCGCCATCACGCAGTGTTTGCAGGTCATGCCTTCCACCTTGAGCTTAAGCATCCTTCCACCTCCCCCCCACCCCAGGTGGGGTGGGTATCCCTAGCCTAGCCCTCCTCCCTCCTGCCGTCAAGGACAAAGGCCCCAAGGAAGACTTGGGGCCTGGTGGATGAGTGGGCGTTTAGAGGTCCAGGAGGATGGTATCCCCCTCCAACCTGGCGGGGAAGACCTTGACGGGCCTGGGGGCGGGAAGGGTCTGCCGGCCTGTTTTCAGGTCAAAACGGGCCCCGTGCCGGGGGCAGATGATCTCTCCGTCTTCCACATCCCCCTCGTGGAGGGGGCCGTCGTCGTGGGTGCAGACGTCCTCCAGGGCAAAGACCTCCTCCCCGGTGTAGAGGAGGAGGATGGGCTTCTTGTGCTCGGGCCTTTTGACTACCAGCCTGCCGTTTTCCAGATCGCCCAGCTTGGCCACCGGGGTCCACATGGCTTCAGATTCTAACCTTTTCCTCGATCACCGCCTCGAGGTGGGCCCTTAAGGCCTTCAGGGGAATGCGGTTAAGGACGTCCGCCAGGTGGGCCTTGACCAAGAGCTCCTGGGCAAGGCTCTGAGGCAGGCCCCGGGACTGCAGGTAGAAAAGCTGCATCTCGTCCACGGGGGCGGTGGTGCTTCCGTGGGTGCAGCGCACGTCGTTGGCCCCGATCTCCAGCTGGGGGATGGAGTCCACCCGGGCGGTGGGGGAGAGGATGAGGTTGCGGTTGGCCTGGTAGGCGTCGGTTTTCTGGGCCCCCCGTTCCAGCTTGATGAGGCCGGAGAAGACCGCCCGGGCCTCGTCCTTCACCGCTCCCTTGTAGAGGAGGTCGCTTCGGGTATGGTGCTCCACGTGGTGCTGCAGGGTGTAGTGGTCGAAGTGCTGGAGGCCGTGGCCGAAGTAGAGCCCCAGCATCTCGCTTTCCGCTCCCGGGCCCAATAGCTCCGAGGCCACCTCGCTCCGGGCGTAGCTCCCACCCAGGTTTACCACCAGGTCGTTTAAGGCGGCATCCCGCTCCAATAGGGCCCGTTGCCGGTGGAAGTGCCAGACCCCGTTGCCCAGGGTCTGCACGTGGGCGTGACGCAACCGGGCCCCTGGCCTCAGGACCATCTCCGTGGCGGAGAGGTGTAGGGTGGGAGGGAGGTCCAAGGAGAGGTACTCCTCGATGTAGGCGGCCTTGGCGTTATCCTCCAGGAAGAGGAGGCTCCGGCCCGCCGAGGCCTTGCCCCCTTCCAGCACCTTGAAGACCCCCAGGGGCTTCTCCACCTCGAGCCCCGCGGGCACGTAGAGGAAAGCCCCGTGGGTGAAGAAGGCGGAGTTTTCCGCGGCGAACTTGTCCTCCACGTAGACCCCCTGGAAGAGGCTGGCCTCCACCTGGGCGGGGTGGGTGGTCATGGCCTCGGCCAGGCTGGTGAAGACCAGGCCCTTGGCGGAAAGCTCCTCCGGCACCTCCGCATAGACCAGGTCCGGGCCCACGAAGACCAGGAAGCCCGAAACATCCGTCTTCTCCAGGCGGCGCTTCACCAGCTCGGGAAGTTCGTCCCGGGAGAGCTTGCGCCCCATAGGGGTTTCCACCTCCCCTTCCAAGGGGGCCTCGGAGAGATCCGTGTAGCGCCAGGCCTCGTCCTTTCGGCTGGGGTAGGGGAGGCGGGCGAAGGCCTCGAGGGCCCTTAGCCTTTTCTCCAGCACCCAGCCCGGCTCCTTTAGAGCCTGGGAGATGGCTTCCACCTGCGTTTTGTCCAGTACCTGCATGAATCCTCCTAGGGCAAAGGTTAAGGCCCTTGATGGAAAGGCTTAGCCTACGGAGCCTTCCATCTCCAGCTCGATGAGCCGGTTCAGCTCCACCGCATACTCCAGGGGGAGCTCCTTGGCGATGGGCTCGATGAAGCCCCGCACGATGAGGGCAGCGGCCTCGTCCTCCTTAAGGCCCCGGCTCTGCAGGTAGAAGATCTGCTCGTCGTTGATCTTGGAGACCGTGGCCTCGTGGCCCACGTGGGCGGTGTTCTCCTCGATCTCGATGTAGGGGTAGGTGTCGGTGCGGCTCTCCGGGTCGATGAGGAGGGCGTCGCACTCCACGTTGGCCTTCGCGCCCTTAGCCCCCTCCAGCACCTTCACCAGTCCCCGGTAGCTGGCCCGGCCCTCCCCCTTGGAGATGCTCTTGGAGACAATGGTGCCCGAGGTGTGGGGGGCTCCCAGGATGATCTTGGCCCCGGTGTCCTGGTGCTGGCCGGTTTTGGCGAAGGCGATGGAGAGGATCTCCGTGCGGGCCCCGGGCTCCAGGAGGTAGCTGGAGGGGTACTTCATGGTGACCTTGGAGCCCAGGTTGCCGTCCAGCCACTCGTGGAAGGCATCCCCGTAGACCAGGGCCCGTTGGGTCACCAGGTTGTACATGTTGGTGGACCAGTTCTGGATGGTGGTGTAGCGGCTCCTGGCCCCCCGCTTCACCACGATCTCGATGACCCCGGTATGGAGGCTTTCCGTGGAGTACACGGGGGCGGTACACCCCTCGATGTAGTGCACCTCGGCCCCCTCGTCCACGATGATCAGGGTGCGCTCAAACTGGCCGAACTCGGGGGTGTTGACCCGGAAATAGGCCTGCAAGGGAAGCTCCACCTTCACCCCGGGGGGGATGTAGACGAAGGAGCCCCCGGACCAGGCGGCGGAGTTCAGGGCGGCGAACTTGTTGTCCTCCGGGGGGACCACCTTGGCGAAGTACTCCTTGAAGAGGTCTTCGTACTTCTTCATCCCCTCCTCAATGGCCACGAAGATGACCCCCTGCCGCTCCAGCTCCTCCCTGACCCGGTGGTAGACCATCTCCGAGTCGTACTGGGCCCCCACCCCGGCGAGCACCTTGCGCTCGGCCTCGGGGATCCCCAGGCGCTCGTAGGTGCGGCGGATCTCCTCCGGAATCTCCTCCCAGCTTTTGGCGTCCCGGGTTTCCGCGGGCTTCACGTAGTAGACCAGGTTGTCCAGATCCAGGCCCGAGAGGTCGGGGCCCCAGGTGGGCATGGGCTTCTTCTGGAAAATCTCCAAAGCCCGCAGGCGGAACTTCAGCATCCACTCGGGCTCTCCCTTGTGGTAGCTGATGGCCTCGATCACCCTTCGGGTGAGGCCCCGCTCGGCCACGAAGACCGGCTTGACCTCGTCCACGAAGTGGTACTTGTACTCTTCGCCCAGCGCCCTCAGATCGGCCTCGCTCATGCTCCCTCCTTTACCCTTTCCCGGAGCCACTCGTAGCCCTTAGCCTCCAGCTCCAGGGCCAGTTCGGGGCCGCCCTCCGCCACGATGCGCCCGTCCATCATCACGTGCACCCGGTCGGGGACGATGTAGTTCAAGAGGCGCTGGTAGTGGGTGATGACCAGGGCGCCGAAGCTGGGCCCCCGCATGGCGTTCACCCCCCGGGCCACCACCTTGAGGGCGTCGATGTCCAGCCCGGAGTCGGTCTCGTCCAAAACGGCGTAGGCGGGTTCCAGGACCAGAAGCTGGAGGATCTCGTTCCGCTTCTTCTCCCCCCCGGAAAAGCCCTCGTTGAGGTAGCGGGAGAGGTAGCCCTCGTCCCAGTCCAGAAGCTCCAGGGCCCGCTTCACCTTGGTCCAGAACTCCGCCACCCCCACCTCCCGGCCCAGCTTGGCCTGCAGGGCCAGGCGCAGGAAGTTGGCGATGGTGACCCCCGGCACCTCCACGGGGTACTGGAAGGCCAGGAAGAGGCCCTTCCTCGCCCGCTCGTCCGGGGATAGATCCAGGATGCTTTCCCCGTCCAGGAGGATATCCCCCCGTTCCACCTGGTACTCGGGGTCCCCGGCCAGGATCTTGCCCAGGGTGCTCTTCCCGGCCCCGTTGGGGCCCATGAGGGCGTGCACCTGGCCCTTGGGGACCACCAGGTTCACGCCCTTCAGGATGGTCTCGCCGTCAATGGAAGCCCAGAGGTCGCGGATTTCTAGCTGGTTCATCCTTCTGCCTCCTGATGCCGGGTCGGGTTCTTACTGCGACCCATTCGCAGCAAGAGTATAACCCCTCCACCCCTTAAAGTATAGTGATTTAGTCGGGATTTGCCAGGTGGAAGCCCAGGGCCTCGGGGAGGGCCAGGGGAGTGGGGGGAAGGCGGCTTTGCAGCTCTGGGCAGAAGCGGCCCAAGGCCCTTCCCAGCTGGAAGCGGAAGGGCTCGGGGAGGAGGCTTTTTCTCACCTCGGAAAGCTTTTGCCAGGCGGCCTCCTTCTCCCCCAGGCCCAAAAGGGACAGCACCTCCACCGCCCGGGCCTGGGCCAAAAGGCCAGGGTCTTCCAGGGGAGGCAGGGCCACCACCTGGGCCAGGGCCTCCCCCAGGTTGCCCTCGCGGACCAGGGTTTCCGCGTAGCTCAGGCGGGCCTGGGCCCTGAGGTAGGGGTTTTCCACATCCAAAAGGGGCTTTAAAAGGGCCTTCCCCTCGGCGGGGGGAAGGAGGAGGGCCAGGAGGCTTGCGGTGTCCAGCCGCAGGGCGGTGTAGCGGTCGGTGGCTTCCCTGGGGATCTCTTCCAGAAGGTCCTCGAGGAGGCGCTGGGCCGTGGGGGCGTGGAGCCCTCCCAGGAAGGGGGCCCGGTAGGGCTGGCCGGCCTCCAAAAGGAGGTAGGTGGCCCCCAGGCGGAAGAGGGTGCGCAGATGGCGGTAGCGGGCTTCCTTGGGCCTCTCTTCCGTGGAGCGAAAGTAGGCCTCGGCGGGGACCAGCAGGTTTAGGGCGGCAAAGGGACGGCCCCGGGCCGCCTCGAGGACCCCGGCCTCGCTCTCCACCCGGGCCCGGGTAAAGGGGTCCTCCGCCTCGGCCAGGGCCTTCTCCATGGCTTTCCCCGCCTCCTCGTATAGGCCCAGGCGCCGGAGGAGGGTGGCGTAGCGGGCCCGCACCCGGGCCACCTCCTCCTTGGGGGCACCCCCTTCCTCCAGGGCCTTCAGGCCCTCCTCCATGTGGGGCTTGGCCTTAAGGCTTCCCAGGCGCATGAGGAGGTCCCCCATCTGGTAACGGGCCCTGCCCAGGAGGAGGGGGTCATGGCCCACCCGGGAGAGGGCCTCCAGGGCCTCCGGGTAGCGGCCCAGGTCCTTGGCCACCAGGCCCCGCCACAGGTACACCCGGTCCTGGAGGAAGGGGGCCACGGGAAGCCCTTGGGCCTCCTCCACAAGGCGGGCCGCCTTCTCGTAATCCCCCTTCCAGCGCTCCACCGCCGCCATGACCAAAAGTCCCTCCGCCTGGGCGGTGTCGTCCAGGAGCGTTAGGTCCTCCTTGGGGGGAAGAAGCTCCTCCGCCTCCTTGTACAGGGCGGCATCCGCCTTGGCCTCCGCCCTTTTGATGCGGGCCCAGGTGCGCAAGGAAGGGTTTTGGGCCTCTGAGAGCACCCTGAGGGCCTCCTCCGCCTCGGGGTGGGCGTACTGGCCCAGGACCGCCCGGTAGCGCACCACCACCGCGGCCAGGGCCTCGAGGTCCTCCCGGGGCCAGGCCTGGGCTTCCTGCCAAAGCCCGGGGAGGAGGGCCAGCCGGGCGGGGTCCTCCTGAAGAAGATCCAAAAGCACCCCGGTCTCCCCCGCCTTATAGGCATGGTGCAGCTTGCGGAAGAGGTTCTCCTTAGGGAAAAAGGAGAGGGCTAGGCGGTGGAGTTCCCTGGGGGCCTCCTGGGGAAGCAGGCTTCTTAAGGCAGGGCGCGCCAGGCCTTCCCCCACCCAGTCCAAAAGGGCCCTTTCCGCCTGGGAAAGGCGTTCCAGGGGTTTACCCAGAGCCTTTTCCAAAAGCTCCACGGGAAAGGCGGGGTCGGCCTCGGGGCTGAAGGCGGAAAGGGCTAGGAGCAAGGGCTTTAGGGCCGGGTCGTCCTGCAGGGGGGTCTTGGGATCGTGCTTGGCGGCCTCCAGGAGGACCAGGCGGGAAAGCTCCCCAAAGTTGCGCCCCGCTTGGTTCACCAAAGCCTCAAGCCTCTCAGGGGAAAGATGGGGAAGCCGCTCCCGCACGAAGCGCCTAGCCTCCTCCCGGCTCGGGGGGGAAAGGGGCTGGTGGGGCAGGGTGGGAGGTGGCTCGCTTAGGGCCGCCACGTAGGGGATGGTCAGGGCCTTTAGGAAAGGCTCCAGCCAAGCCGCGAGCCCCCTTTGGGTGCCGTCCGGGCCCCGCAAGGGGAGGCCTTCCAGGGTTCCCTCCGCTTCAGCCCGAAGCAGTAGGGGGCGGCCTTCCCGGTTCAGGCCCCGGGCCAACAGGGCCAGAACCTCTTGTTCCAAGGCACCCTGCAGGATGTAGGGCTGGGTGGGGGAGAGCTGGGCCAAGAGGGCCCGTGCCTCCTCCCCTGCCCCCAGGCCCTCGGCCAGGGGGACCAAGGCCTGGGCCAGCTCCCCTCCCAGATTGAGCAGAAAGGGTTCCTTACCTGGCAGGGCGGAAAGGGCGCGGTTCAAAGCGGCCAGGAGGACCCCTTTCCCCGTGGCCGGCCCACCCACCACCACCATCTGGGGCTTCCCCCCGGCTTCTAGCTCTTTCAGAAAGCGGCGGAAGATGCGGCGCTTGTCCCGGCCCAAGGCCTTGCGGGCGCTTTCCAGGAACAGCTCCGCTGGGGGAGGGGGAGGGGGGAGGCCCGCCTCCTGGTACAGGTCGGCGATAACCCCGTAAAGCCTTTCCTTTTCCTCGGGGCTTCCCAGGTCCTTGTAGAGGATGTTGCGCACGGTCCCCGCCTTCCCGCCCCGCTCGGCCATGAGGGCCTCGAGCCACCTCAAGGAGCCCCGCTTGCCCCGGTGATCGCGGCCCTTGAGGTGGGGACGAAGGTCTTCCAGGTAGCGTAGCCAGGGTGTATTGGCCTCTGGCATGGTGATTACACTATATCAGCTTTGGTGTTCCTTTGGCCTACCACGAAAGAGAGCCCTGCCGCCCCCTGGACCTGGAGGGCGGCAGGGAGCCTCCCGCCGAGCCTAGTGCACGGCCTCGTTGAACTGGGCCTCCTCGGTGGAGCCCTTGAGGGCCAGGGTGGAGGCCTCCCCTTGGGTGAGGGCCAGGACCACCTCGTCAAAGTAGCCCGCCCCCACCTCCCGCTGGTGCTTCACCGCGGTGAAGCCCTGGGCCTGGGCCAGGAACTCCTTCTGCTGGAGCTCCACAAAGGCAGGCATGCCCCGGGTCTTGTAGCCCTTGGCCAGCTCCCAGGTGTAGTAGTTCACGGTGTGCCAGCCCGCCAGGGTGATGAACTGGAACTTGTACCCCATCTCCCCCAGCTCCCGGTTGAACTTGGCGATGGTTTCGTCGTCCAGGAACTTCTTCCAGTTGAAGGAGGGGGAGAGGTTGTAGGCGAGGAGCTTATCCGGGAACTCCTTCTTCACCGCCTCGGCGAACTTTCGGGCCTCCTCCAGGTCTGGCTTGGAGGTTTCCATCCAGAGGACGTCGGCGTAGGGAGCGTAGGCCAGGGCCCGGGCGATCCCCGCCTCGAGGCCATTTCTCACCCGATAGAAGCCCTCGGGGGTGCGCTCCCCCGGCAGGATAAAGGGGCGGTCCCGCTCGTCGATGTCGCTGGTGATGAGGGTGGCGGCCTCGGCGTCGGTGCGGGCGATGATCACCGTGGGCACCCCCATGATGTCCGCGGCCAGGCGGGCGGCCTGCAGGGTGCGGATGTGCTGGGAGGTGGGCACCAGGACCTTGCCTCCCAGGTGGCCGCACTTCTTCTCCGAGGCCAGCTGGTCCTCGTAGTGGATGCCGGCAGCCCCGGCCTCGATCATGGCCTTGGTGAGCTCAAAGACGTTCAGGGCCCCGCCAAAGCCCGCTTCCGCATCGGCCACTATGGGCACGTACCAGTCCCGGGTTACCTTGCCCTCAGAGCGCTCGATCAGGTCGGCTCGCATGAGGGCGTTGTTGATGCGCTTCACGATCTGGGGCACGGAGTTATAGGGATAAAGGGACTGGTCGGGGTAGGTCTGCCAGGCCAGGTTGGCGTCCGCGGCCACCTGCCAGCCGGAGAGGTAGATGGCTTCCAGGCCGGCCCGCACCATCTCCACCGCCATGGCCCCGGTGTAAGCCCCGAAGGTGTGCACGTAGGGCCGCTCGTGGAGAAGCTGCCAGAGCTTTTCCGCCCCTCGCTTGGCCAGGGTATACTCCACCTTCACGCTGGGGCGAAGCCGCACCACGTCCTCGGGCCGGTAGTCCCGCTTTACCCCCTTCCAGCGGGGGTTGGTGGCCCACTCCCGCCCGAGCTCTTCCGCTTCCTTACGCATCTCTGGGGTCAGCACGCTTAAGGGATCCATCCCTCACCTCCCAGGCCCAGTTTGGAGCTGGGAGGAGTTGCGGTGTAGGGTGTAAGGGAAGGGGCTTCACACCCCTTGGCGGTGTTTTCTCCCTCTACCTACACCGCGTCACTTCACCTGCTGGGCGGCGATGAGGAGGGGGTCCCAGACGGGGCTAAAGGGTGGGGCGTAGGCCAGGTCCAAGGCCAGCAGATCCTCCACCGTGCCCCCTTGGTGCAGGAGGGCGGCCAGGGCGTCGATGCGTAAGGCCCCGTGTCCATGGGCCACCACTGCCCCGCCAAGGAGCCTTCCCGAGCCTTCCTCGTGGACGAGTTCCACCCAAAGGGGCTGGCTTCCCGGGTAGTAGTGGGCCCCGTCCCGGCTTTGGATGAAGACCTTCTTGGCCTGGAAGCCCTCCCTAAGGGCGGCCTCTTGGGAAAGCCCCGTGGTGGCCACCGCCAGGCCAAAGGCCTTGAAGATGGCGGTGCCTACCACCCCCCCGAAGCGGGCCTCCCTGCCGGCGATGACCGCCCCGGCGGTGCGCCCGTGCTTGTTGGCCACGTCCCCCAGGGGAAGCCAGTAGGGGCGCTTGAGAACCTGGTGGAAGCTTTCCGCCACATCCCCGGCGGCGTACACCCCTTCCAGGTTGGTGCGCATCCTCTCGTCGGTGGCGATGGCCCCCGTGGGGCCCAAGGCCACCCCCATGGCCTGGGCAAGAAGGGTGTTGGGCCTGACCCCCGTGGCCACCAACACCAGGTCGGCGGCCACCACCCCTTCCGAGGTTTCCACCGCCTCCACCCGGCCCTGGCCCCTCAAGGCCTCCACCTTCACCCCGGTCCATACCTCCACCCCGTGCCGCTCCAACTCCTCCTTAAGGAGGTTCCCCACCTCCTGGTCCCAGTGGGGAAGGGGCCGGTCCTTGGCCTCCAAAAGGGTGACCTCGAGGCCCCGTTTACGGAAGGCTTCGGCCACCTCGAGGCCGATGTACCCCGCCCCCAGGATGGCGGCCCTTTGGGCCCCTTCCAGGGCCTTGAGGAGCCTTTCCCCATCCTCCATGCTCCTCAGGGTGTAGACCCCTTCCTGCTCCGTTCCGGGGATGGGGGGAAGGGTGGGCTTGGCCCCGGTGGCCAGGACCAGGTAATCGTACCGGTCGTGGAAGGTGCGGCCCTGCTGGTGGTCAAAGACGGTGAGGGTTCTGAGCTCGGAATCCACGTCCACCACCTCGTGGCGGGTGTGGATCGCGATCCCTTGTTTCCGGAACTCCTCCGGGGTTCTGGCCACCAGCTTTTCCAAACGGGGGATCTCCCCAGAGAGCACGTAAGGCAGGCCGCAGGCCCCGTAGGAAACCCATCCCGACTTCTCGTAGACCACCACCTCGAGGTCTGGGTTTTCCCGCTTGGCCTTGGCGGCGGCGGAGGCCCCGCCCGCCACCCCACCGATCACCACCATCCGCTTGCCCATAGGGGGTATTGTGCCACAGGTGGGATGGGCGGGATGTCCCGGAGGGTGGTTACCGGGGAGGGCCGGGTACCTCTTGCCGTACCAGCCGCCCTCCCCGGAGGTGCAGGATGCGTTCCGCTCGGGCGGCCAGCTCCAGGTCGTGGGTGACCAGGATGAGGGTGCGCTCCCGCCCCGCCTGAAAGAGCAGGGCCGAAACCTGCTCCCTCGAGGCGGCGTCCAGGTTGCCGGTGGGCTCGTCGGCAAAGAGGATGGGGGGGTCTAGGGCCAGGGCCCGGGCCAGGGCCACCCGCTGCTGCTCCCCCCCGGAAAGGCGGCTTGGCAGGTGGTGGGCCCTTTCCAGAAGCCCCACCCTTTCTAGGAGCTCCAGGGCCCTTTCCTTGCGGGCTTTGGGGGGAAGGCCTGCGAGGAGGAGGGGGAAGGCCACGTTCTCCCAGGCGGTGAGGGTGGGGATGAGGTTCCACTGCTGGAAGACGAAGCCCATGTGCTTAAGCCGTACCTCGGCCCTTTGATCCTCGGAAAGGCGGTTTAGGGCCAGCTCCCCCAGGTACACCCCGCCTTCCGTGGGCAGGTCAAAGCCCGCAAGGAGGTTTAGCAAGGTGGTTTTGCCGCTCCCCGAGGGCCCCACCACCGCGGTGCTCCCCTGGGGAAAGGCGAAGGTAAACCCCTCCAGGGCCACCACCTCCTTATCCCCTTGCCGGTAGCGCTTACCGAGATTTTCCGCTCGCAGGAGGCTCGTCATGTCGTCTCCCATCTCCCGGCTTCTCCAGAAGGGCCTGCGGGAAGCGGGTCCACCCCCGGCCAGGCCGAGGCGGCATCAAACCCTCCCCAAGGCTTCCACCACGGGTATGCGGCTGGCGTGGTAGGCGGGAAGGAGCCCCGCGGAAAGCCCAAGCCCCAGGGCCACCAGGAGGGCGAAGAGGGAAAGCCTAAAGGTGACGGCGGAAAGGGCCAGGCCCACCTGATCCAGGGTATAGAGGTTGATGGCATGGGAAACCACGCTTCCCAAGGCCAGGCCCAGGGCTCCACCCAAGGAGGCCAGAAGAAGGGCTTCCAGCACCACCAGCCGGAAGATGAAGCCCCGCTTGGCCCCCAGGGCCCGCATGACCCCGAACTCCCGGGTGCGCTCGTACACGGACATCATCACCGTGTTGGCCACCAGAAGCCCTCCCACCACCAGGGCCACCAGGCTGATGCCGAAGCGCACCAGGTCGCTGATGCGCAAGGCCCTTTCCGCAAAACGCATCACATCCCCCGTGGTCTGGGCCTTGAGGCCTGGGAGGCGGGCCTCGAGGGCCCGGGCCACCTCCTCCGCCTTCTGCCCAGGGTTTAGCGCCACGAGGAGCGCGGTGTAGTTCCCCGTGCCCAGGACCTCCTGAAGGGGTTGTAGGGGCACGAAGATGAGGTTATCGGCAAGCCCCCCGCTTTCCTCGAGGATGCCCTCCACCCGTAGCTCCACCCGGGGGGAAAGCCGAAGGGGGTTTCCCAAGGCAAGCTGGCTTCGCTTGGCCACCTTGGCCCCCACGATGGCTCCCTTGGCCGAGGGAAGAAGCCGGCCTTCCCTAGCCCTCACCCCGGGGTAGAGGAGGTCCGGGGCCACCCCTTCGGGCAGGCCTTGGAAGAAGAAGCTGGTTTGGGGGTCAAACCCTCCCCGGGCCAGGAAGAGGGTGGGGATGATGCCCCTTACCCCCAGCTCCTTTCCCGCCTCCAGGGCCCGCCGGTACTCCTCGGGGGTGATCTCGGGGTAGCCGGAAAACCCTAGGTCCTCCACCCCCTCGGGCACCAGCTGGATGGCGGGGCCCACCCGGGATAGCTCCTGGGCCAGGGAGCGCCTCAAGCCCTCCCCGAAGGAGAGGAAGAGGACCATGCTGGTGGTGGCGATGAGCACGCCCAAGAGGGTGAGGAGGCTGCGCACGGGACGGGCCAGGAGGTTGCGAAGGACCAGGCGAAAAAGCTCCATGGGTCCAAGCTTACCCCCGGGGTAGGGGATGGGAGTGTGGAGGCGCCTACGGAAGGGATAGCCGGCGTCCTAAAGGAGCCTTTCCACAAAGCGGGTCTCCATCTCCTCCAGGAACTGGCTGGGGTCCACCCTCTGGCGTTCGGGGTGCCCGTAGTAGGCCTTTTCCGCCTCCTGAAAGTTCTCGTGGCCCACGAACCACAAAAACTCCCGCTCCCCGATCCAGTAGGCCCCCAACACCTGAAAGCCCGTAGCCTGGCGCAAGGGGACGATGACCTCCAAAAACACCTTTTGAAAGGCCTCCCTGGTGCCTTCCTTAAGCCGGTAACGGCGCATCTGGACCGTCACGATCTTAGCTTACAGCCTATAATCAAAGGCATGCGCACGGCGGAGATCCGGGAAAAGTACCTCTCCTTTTTCGAGGGAAAGGGGCACCTGCGCCTCCCCTCCTTCAGCCTCATCCCTGAGAACGACCCCTCCTTGCTCTTCACCTCCGCGGGCATGGCCCCCCTAAAGCCCTACTTCCTGGGGGCCAAGCCCATCTTCGGGGGCAAGGAGTGGCGACGGATCACCACTTGTCAGAAGTGCCTCAGGGTGGGGGACATCGAAAACGTGGGGCGCACGGGCCGGCACAACACCTTCTTTGAGATGCTGGGCAACTTCTCCTTCGGGGACTACTTCAAGAAGGAGGCCATCCTCTGGGCCTGGGAGTTCCTCACCGACCCCAAGTGGTTGGGACTGGATCCCGATCGGCTTTGGGTCACGGTCTACGAGGACGACGACGAGGCCTACGCCATCTGGCGGGACCTGGTGGGGGTCCCCGAGGAGAGGATCGGCCGCTTTGGGGAGGACGAGAACTACTGGCCGGGAGGGGCCATCACCCACGGGCCCAATGGGCCTTCTGGCCCCTGCTCGGAGATCTTCTACGACCGGGGCCCGGCCTTCGGCACCCCCGACGAAACCGGCCCCAACACGGGAAGCGGCGACCGCTTCGTGGAGATCTGGAACCTGGTCTTCACCCAATACGACCGCCAGGGCCCCATCCCCGGCCCCGGAATCCTCAAGCCCCTGCCCCAGAAGAACATCGACACCGGCATGGGCCTGTACCGGGTGGCGGCCATCCTGCAGGATGTGGAGGACTTCTACCGCACGGACACCTTCTACCCCATCATCGAGCGGGTGGCCCTGTGGAGCGGAAAGCCCTACGAGGGGAAGGCCTCGGTGAGCCACCGGGTGATCGCCGACCACGTCCGGGCGGTGGTGGCGGCCTTGGCCGATGGGGTGACCTTCTCCAACACCGGCCGGGGCTACGTGATCCGCAGGTTGCTTCGCCGGGCCCTTCGCCACGGTTACCTTTTGGGCCTAAAGGAACCCTTCCTCCACCGCCTGGCCCCGGTGGTGGCGGAGCTTCTTGGGGACTTCTACCCGGAGATGCGGGAGAACCTTCCCGCGGTGGAGAAGCAGGTCCGCCTCGAGGAGGAGCGCTTCCTGGAAACCCTGGAAGGGGGCTTGAGGCGGCTGGACACCCTGCTTTCGGGCCTTAAGCCCGGGGAGGTGCTTTCGGGAGCGGAGGCCTTCCGCCTCTACGACACATACGGTTTCCCCCTGGACCTCACGGTGGAGATCGCTGCGGAAAGGGGTTTCGGCGTGGACACCGAGGGCTTCAAAAGGGCCATGGAGGAGCAGCAGGAGCGTTCCCGGGCGGCCATGGCCTTTGAGCGGGAGATCTTCAAGAAAAGCGCCCAGGTGTTGGAGGAGCTCTATGCGGAACGGGGGGCCACGGAGTTTTTGGGCTACGGGACCCTCGAGGCGGAGGGCACCGTCTTGGCCCTTCTGGCCGGGGATCAAAGCCTAGAGGAGGTAGGTCCCGGCACCGAGGTCCAGGTGGTCTTGGACCGGACCCCCTTCTATGCGGAAGGGGGTGGCCAGATCGGGGACTTTGGCCACCTGGAGTGGCCCTCGGGCCGGGCCAGGGTGGAGACCACCCTCAAGACGGAGAAGGGGATCTTCCTGCACCGGGCCAGGGTGGAGGAGGGTACCTTGCGGGTGGGGGAGCGGGTGCGGGCGGTGGTGGACCCCGCCCGTCGGGACACGGAGCGCCACCACACCGCCACCCACCTCCTCCACGCTGCCCTTAGGGCGGTCCTGGGCCCCCATGTGCGCCAGGCAGGGAGCCTGGTGGCCCCGGATCGCCTGCGCTTTGACTTCACCCACCCCGAGCCCCTCACCCAGGAGGAGCTTGAGCGCATCGAGCTATTGGTGAACCGCTGGATCCTGGCGGACTTCCCCGTCAGCTGGCGTTACCTGCCCTTGGAGGAGGCCAAGCGGGAGGGGGCCATGGCCCTTTTCGGGGAGAAGTACGGGGAGGTGGTGCGGGTGGTGCGGGTGGAGGGAAGCCCCCTGCCCGGGGTGGAGTCCAAGGAGCTTTGCGGGGGCACCCACGTGCGGCGCACGGGGGAGATCGGGGCCTTCCTCATCCAGAGGGAGGAGGCGGTCTCCGCCGGGGTGAGGCGCCTGGAGGCGGTGGCCGGGGAGTGGGCGGTGCGCTTCGCCCGCGGGGCCTTGAACCGCATGAGGGCTTTGGCCGAGAGGCTTTCCGTGGGTGAGGCTAACCTGGAGGAGCGGCTGGAAAGGCTCCTGCAGGAGCTTAAGGCCAAGGAGAAGGAGGTGGAAAGCCTTAAGGCGCGCCTGGTGCAGGCGGAGCTTAGGAAGGAGATCGCCCTCCCGGAGAAGGGAGGCCTGCGCTACGGGGTGCTGGAGCTTTCCGGGGTGGATGTGGCCGCCTTGCGCCAGGCGGCGGACGACCTGGTGGCCAAGGGGGCGGATGTGGCCCTGGTCCTGAGCGGGGGGCAGGCGGTGCTGAAGCTTTCCCCTAGGGCCCAGGAAAGGGGCCTCGAGGCGGGGACCCTCTTCCGGGCCCTCACCGAACGGGCAGGGGGCCGGGGGGGTGGCAAGGGGTCCTTGGCCCAGGGGGCGGGCCTCTCGCCGGAGAGGGTGCGGGAGGTCCTTCCTGAGCTTCTTTCCTAAGGCGTCTGGCAGGGGGCACCCTTCCCCGGTACAATGAGCCCATGGCCATGTCCCTGAGCCTGGTGGCGGTGGCCCTATCCTGGGCCCTTTTCGGCCTCACGTTTAGGCGGTATCAAGGGCGCCCTTCCCTGCATAACGCCCTCTACTCCCTGGGCCTTTTCCTCTTTGCCCTGGCGGTTTCCGCCGAGCTTTTGGCCAAGCTCCTGGGTGCCTGGAACCCCTTCCTCTACCGGCTTTGGTACCTCGCCGGGGCCATGCACGGGGTGACCTTCTTGGGCTTGGGAAGCCTGGCCCTTCTGAACCCCAAGTTAGCCCGGGGGCTTCTTTGGGTGCTTTTACCCTTCATCCTCTACGGGCTTTTCCTGGTGGCCTCGGCACCTTTGGACTTTTCCCGGCTCCCCTTCCCCCATGCTCCTTTGGGCCAGGCCTTCCCCGAGCCCAGCCTCACCTCGCCCAGGCTTTGGACCATTCCCTTTAACCTCCTGGGCACGGTGCTAATGGCAGGGGTGGCCCTCTACACCACCCTCCTCTTTTGGCGGAGGAATCCCCTAAGGGCCCAAGGCACGGGCCTCATCTTCCTGGCGGCCATGGTGTTGGCCTCCACCAGCACCTTGAACCGCTTTGGGGTGGTGGGCCTCGAGGAGGCGGGAAGGGCTTTTGGCGTGGCCCTCCTTTACCTGGGGGTGGTTTTGGCGGATCGCAGCGTGCAGTATGCGTCTCGGCGCGCTTGACGTGGGGCAGGCCAGGATCGGCCTGGCGGTGGGGGAGGAGGGAAGCCCCTTTGCCTTCGGCCGGGGCTATCTGGTCCGGAAAAGCCTGGAGGAGGACGTGGCCGCCCTCCTGGACTTCGTGCGCCGGGAGGGATTGGGGAAGCTGGTGGTGGGCCTTCCCCTGCGCACCGATCTCAAGGAAAGTGCCCAGGCCAAGCGGGTCCTTCCCCTGGTGGAGGCCTTGAGGGCTAAGGGCGTGGAGGTGGAGCTATATGACGAGCGCTACACCACCCAGGCGGCATCCAGGTGCCTGAAACACGCCCCCAAGCGGGTTCGCCGGGAGAAGGGCCGGTTGGACGAGATGAGCGCGGTGGTCCTTTTGGAGGGCTATCTTGCGGGAAGGCTCTAGGCGCTGGCTGTGGCGGGGGGTGGTGGTCCTTTTCGTCACCTTCGCCCTTCTCCTCTTCTACGCCCTCTGGCTTTTGGGTCCCACGGGGAAGGAGGCCACGGTGCGCATTCCCCGCGGGGCCAAGGGACAGGAGGTGGCCAGGATCCTGGAGGAGGCAGGGCTTTTGCGCTCCGGGTATCTCTTTTCCGCTTACCTCCGCTTCTCCGGCCGGGCCAAGAGGCTGGTCCCCGGCGTCTACCGCCTCAAGGGGGAAGGGGCCTTCCGCTTGGCCCGGGCCCTCACGGGAGGGGAGAAGCCCCTCACGGTCACCCTCACCTTCCCGGAGGGGGAAAGGGCGGTGGACTATGCCAAAAGGCTCTCCCGGGCAGGCCTGGATGGGGAGGGTTTTCTAAGGATTGTCCAGGAACCCGGCGCCTTGCGCCCCCCCTACGTGGAGGGCAGGACCCTGGAGGGCTACCTCTTCCCCGCCACCTACACCTTTGACCTCCTGGTCACCCCCGAGGAGGTGGTGCGGGCCCTTCTCCGCCGCTTTGAGGCCGAGCTCACCCCCCTGGTGAGGCGCCTTTTGGCGGAGAGGGGGCTTTCCGTGCACGCTTGGGTTACCCTGGCCTCCATCGTCCAGGCGGAGGCGGGGAGGCCTGAGGAGATGCCCAAGATCGCCGGGGTTTTCCTGAACCGGCTGGAAAAGGGCATGCCCCTGCAGGCGGACCCCACCGTGGCCTATGCCCTGGGGAAAAGGCTTCCCGAGCTTTCCCGGAAGGCGGGGGATTTCGCCCACGACTCCCCCTACAACACCTACCGCTATGCGGGGCTTCCCCCGGGGCCCATAGGCAACCCGGGGCGGGAGGCCCTCCTTGCCGTGCTCAATCCCGTGCGAACCGACCCCAAGGGGCGCCCTTACCTTTACTTTTTCCATGCCAAGGGGGAGCTTTTCCTCAACACCACCTTTGAGGCCCACCTGGAGGACCTCCGCCTACACCGTTATTCCTCCCCGTGACGCAAAAGCCTTAGCTGGGCGTAGGCGAAAAGAAGGGTGAGGAGGAGGATGACCACGGTGACCGCGGCGGCGTACCCCAGCCGGAAGTTTTCAAACCCCGACTCGTAAAGGTAGTAGCCCAGGACCCGGGTGGCCCCGTAGGGCCCCCCGCGGGTGAGGAGGAAGACCGCCGAGTAGGACTGCAAGGAGAGGATGGTGCCCACCACCACCAAAAAGGCCACCGCGGGGCGCATGAGGGGCAGGACCACGTGGCGGAAGGCCTCCAAGGGCCCGGCCCCGTCCACGTAGGCAGCTTCCAGAAGGGACTTGGGGATGGCCTTAAGCCGGGCCGAGGCCACCAGGACGCCATACCCCAGGTGTCGCCACAGGGTGAAGAGGACCACCATGGCCAAGGCCCAAAACCCCTCCCGGTCCCAAGGGGGGATGGGCAGGAACTGGGCCAGGGCCCCGTACTCGGGGGTGAAGAGGGTGTACCAGCTTAGGGTGGCCCCGCCCAGGGTAACCAGCCCGGGCAGGAAAAGAAGGCTTTTGGCAAAGCGCTCGTAAGGGGCCCCCTCCAAGGCCACCGCCAGGGCGATGGAAAGGCCCACGAAAAGGGGCAGGGCCAGGAGCATGAACTTAAGGGTCACCCAGAGGCTTCCCCAGAAGGCGGGGTCTTGGAAAAGATCCCGGTAGTTTTTGAGCCCCACCGGCTTGGGCTCGGAAAGCCCCGACCAGTCCCAGGTGGAAAAGCGGATCACATCCAAAAAGGGGTAGAGGATGAAGACCCCCAGGGTGAGGAGGGAAGGAAGGGAGAAGAGGACAAGGGGAAGGCGCCGCACGGGTTACCAAAGATAAAGGAGGCTTAGCAGGAAGGGATACCGGTCAGAGGTGGAAACCTCCAGGGCCAGGGGTTCCAGATAGAGCCTAAACCCCGCCCCCCAGGCCAGGTGAAAGCCCCCTTGGTAGCCCAGGCTCCCATGGGCGGAGAGGGCACCCCCCGGCACCTCGAGGCTCACCACCGGCCCCAGGTGTACCCCAAAGGGGTAGCGGAGGTCCAGGCCCAGGCCCACCGAGGTGTAGAGGTCCGCCAGGACCAAGCCGGGGAAGAGGTTGGCCTTAAAAAGGGCGAAGGCCTCGGGGTTTTGCGCGAGGAGGACCTGGAGGTCCAGCCCCGTGTCGATCCCCAAGGGGCTAAAGGGCAAAAGGGCGCTTCCTTGCAGGTAGACGCCCTTGTCCGGGGCGTACCCCAGGCCCAGGGTGTTTTCCGGGTAGGCGGGGGCCTGGGCCAGGGAGAGGCCGAGGGCCAAGAGGAGAAGGGCGGTAATACGCTTCATATCTCCCCTATCTTAACAGGCGGGCGCTCCCTTTCTGGGCTTCGCCCTCTAGAAGCCGTACAATTCCTTCATGACATCGATGGTCTTCTCCCTCGAGGCCCGCCCCGGCCTAGCCCCCCTAAAGGACCAGCCCCTCCTCATCCTGGTGGGCCTCACCGGGGTGGGGAAGAGCACCCTGGTGGAGGCCCTGGGCTTTCCCCGGCTTCCTGACCGGAGGGAGCTGGTGGACCTCTACGTCCTCCCCCGTTACGGCGTAACCCCGCCCATCCCCCGGGAGGAGCGCTTCCGCCTGACCCGCCGTTTCCGGGAGGAGTTCCCGGGAGGGGTGGCGGAGGTCCTGGCCCGGGGGTTTGTGGAGCCCCTTGTCCCCCTGCTTTTTGACGGACTTCGGGGGGAGGCGGAGGTGGCCTATGCCTTGGAGCACCTTCCCAAGGCCCTCTTCGTGGTGCTCCACGCCCGGGAGGCCACCCGGCTTAAGCGCCTCCTTTCCCGCCAAGACGCCTTTGACCGGGTGAGGCTAAGCCCCGAGGAGATGGCGGAGCTAAGGGCGTGGGCGGAAGGGGTGCTTTCCCCGGAGGAGCTGGAGGAGGCCCTGGCCTTGGCTCCATGGGAGGAGGTCTTGGCCAAGCTCAAGATCGTGGCCGAGGAGAAGCGGAACTACGATCCCTTAGGCCCCTTGCGCCTCCTTCAGGGCCACCCCCGGGCCCTCATCCTGGACACGGAAAGGCTATCCCTTGAGGAGGAGGTGGGGGCGGTTAGGGGCTTCCTCAAGCGTCTTGGCCTCTAAAATGGCCTCATGGCGACCATCCGCGACCTTAGGCTGATTCCCTTCCGCATCCCCTTAAGGGCGCCTTTGCGCTGGGGCAAGGCCTCGGAGATGGTGGCCCTGGAGCATGCCCTTTTGCGGGTGGAGTTGAGTGACGGTTCCCTGGGCCAAGCGGAGGTGGCCATCCGCCCCACCATCTATGGGGAAACCTTGGGAAGCGTGCAGGGGGGGCTTGCCTACTTGAGGCCCCGGCTCTTGGGCCTCGAGGCGGACGACCAGGAGGCCATCCGTGCAGCCTTGGAGGCCTTTCCCTGCAACCTGGGCCTCAAGGGGGCCCTAGACCTGGCCCTTTGGGAGGCCTGGGCCAGGAGCGAGGGGGAGGAGCTTTACCAGGTCCTAAGGCCGGCCAAGCACCGGGTGCGGGTCTCCTACATCCTGGGCATGGCCTCGGAGGAGGAGATGCTCTCCGATGCCCGCATGGCCTACGAGGCGGGGGTGCGGGTCTTCAAGGTGAAGGTGGGCCGGGACCTGGAGGGGGATGGGCGGAAGATCGCCCGCCTCAAGGAGGCCTTCCCCGACGCCGACCTTTACGCCGACGCCAACGAAACCCTTTCTCCCCAGGAGGCGGAGCGCTACCTTCTCGCCTGGAAGGAGATGGGCCTCCTCTACGTGGAAGAACCTTTGCCCATAGAGGAGGTGGAGGCCAGGAGGAAGCTGAGGGAGAAGGGAATCCTTCCCCTCATCGCCGATGACTCCGCCATGACCCCTAAGGACCTCCGCCGGGAGCTTCTTCTGGACACCTTTGACATCCTGAACCTGAAGCCCGCCCGCACCGGGGTCACCTGGACCCTGGAGATGCTGGCCTTGGCCCGGGAAAAGGGCAAAAGGGCCATGGTGGGAAGCCAGGCGCAAAGCTCCTTTGGGGCCTACCAGTCGGCGCTTCTGGCCTTCCAGCAGGGGGTTACCGAGCCCAACGAGCTGGCCTTCCACCTGAAGGCGGAAGGGGGGTTCCTGGACTTCCCCGCCTTCCGCCAGGGGTGGCTTTACTGGGAGGACCTGGTGGAGGCCCGGTTTGAGGAGGAGGCCTTTCGGCGGTATGCCCTAGAGTAAACGGGCGGTCTGGGGCGGACCCAGACCGCTTAGCTGGCCGGGATTATTGGGCTTGCACGGAGGTGTAGTAGCGGTAAGAGTTCCCAGCGCCGTCAAAGGCCACGATGTCGATGTCGTAGCGGCCGGGGCTGGAGGGGGTGAAGCTGAAGTTGAAGCTGACCCATTGTGCAGGGAGGCTTGGCGTGATGGTGACCGGTATTTCCGCGGAGTTCACATACACCTTGAGGTCCGTAACCATGGTTTCGCCATCGCTAGCAGAGCCAGAGAAGGTGACAGGTTGCCCGACGGGCACAGTGGCTCCATAGGAGGGAGAAGGAGGGGCAAGTGAAATCCTAGGTGGATTAAAATCCAACCCAACGCCCACGCCGCTACCGGACACCACTATCCGGATAGGTGGGCTGTAGCGGACCAGGGTGGTGGGTTGGTGGTTGCTGCCGAGGCCCGAGACCGTGGCTTTGACGTAGAGGGTCGTGTCCTGCTGTACTTGGCCTGCTTTGATGCGTACCCCAGTTTTGCTTTGGGCCTCAATGGTGGCGTCGGTGCTGGGCGCAAAGTCGGAGCAGTCAGGTTGTGTGCAGGTGCCAACCTGGTAGTTGACGGTGTAGTCGTCTAAGGGGAAAGAACCATCGGAAGACCCCACAGACTGGCCGGGTTCTATCACCCATAGCCGCAGGTTCAGCTCTTCCCCAGGCGAGATTATGCCGTTGTCGTTATAGGATAGCCAGGCCTCTCCCAGGATGGCCTTGGGCTTAAGGAGAAGGCTGGTGTTTCCCGAAATGGTGTGGGTTTCACGGCCCCAAGCGACTTCGTTTTGGCGCCCGTAGTTCCAAACGGAAACCTCAAAGTCGTAGTCGCCGTTCTGCAGGATAAAAATCGCTGTGGGGTTTTGCCTGGTAAGAGTGGCGGAATCTACCAGCGCCCCTTGGCTGTCATAGACCTTCACATCGGCTTCTTCGGCACTCCAGGGCACTCCTTGGGGTGTCAATCCATTTCCCGTCGCTTGCCGCTGCGGGAAAGCCACCGAAACCGAAACTGTGGACTTGCCCGTGTCCCCGCCCGTGGTTTGGGTGCTACACGCACCCAAGACAAGCGCCAGGGCGCCGGCGACCATAAGTGCCAGACTTTTCCGCATAGGCCATACACCTCCTTGGGCTATCACCCAGCAGCCATACTACAGACCTCCTTGGCTTGGCAAGATTTATCTGCACCAGTAGGGGGGGTGCTGGGGCATAGAGTGCTATGGTTGGGCAATTTTCCGGATAATGGAAGTGTGCTATGGCAGAGACAGATCTAGGAAAGTTTCAATAAGTTTCTGAGCCCCAGCTTGCACAAGAACCTCCCCCTCGTGCCCCGTGAGCAGGGCGTAGGTGGGTATCCCCGCTCCCACGGCGCTCTTCACCCCAGAAGGGGAGTCCTCAAAGGCCAGGGCCTCATGGGGAAGGAGGCCAAGGCGCTTCAGGGCCACCCGGTAGGGCAAGGGGTCGGGTTTCCCCCGGCCCACCTCCTCCGCCAGGACGAGCAGGGGTGGGTTTAACCCCAGGGCCCCCAGCACGTGCCAGGCGTTTTCCTTGGGGGCATTGGTCACCACCCCCCAGGTGAGGCCCCTGGCTTGGGCTTCCTCCAAAAGCTCAAGGAAACCCGGCATGGGCCTTAGGTCCTGGGCCAGTTCCCGAAAGCGGGCCTCCTTGGCCCTTATGAGGCTTTGGGCTTCCTCCCCCTCCAGCCCCAACAGGTCCTTGACGATATCCGGGTTGAGCCGGCCAGAGATGCGCTTGTGGTAGAAGGCCTGGTCCACCTGGATGCCAAAGGGTGCTAAGGCCTCCCGCCAGGCCAGAAGGTGCAGGGGGTCGGTGTCCGCCAAGGTGCCATCAAGGTCGAAGAGCAAGGCTTTAAGCATGGGCCGTCCTCCGCTCAAGACCGGAGATTAGCAGGAAAAGGGTTGAGGCCAGGAGGAGAAGCCCATAAGGAATACCTTCTGTGGGCAAGAGGGCGAACAGGGCGGGGATCAGGGTGCTTCCCGTGGCCCCCGCATAGAGCAGGCCCCCCAGGGCCCGGTGGCCGAAGCGGGCCTGCACCAGGGCAAACAGGGTGGAGAAGAGGGGGCCCAGGAGGAAGCCCACCAGGGGGAAGAGGAGGGCGGTGGGAGGGAGGAGGTTGAGGATAAGGAGGATGAGGACCCCAAGGAGTAGGCCCTTTAGGGCCACCAGGGGACTCCCTGCCACCCGCCTGGCCAGGAAAAGTCGGCCCAGGGCCAAAAAGAGCCAGTACAGGGAAAGGAGCACCCCTCCCAGGGCGGTGGGATGGCCCAGGTGCTCCAAATAGACCCGGTTCCAGGCGGCTAAGGCTCCTTCCAGGCCCGTGTAGACCGCCACGGTCAGGAGGAAGGGCCAAAGCCCCCGTCCTCCCTCCTGGGGCACCTGGGTTACCCGAGGGGCCCCCCAGAGGAGAAGGGCCCCCATCCAGGCCAGGAGGCCCGCCAGAAACAGCACGGCGCCATAGGGCAAAAGGGTGAGGGCAAAGGGGGTGAAGACCGCTCCCAGGCCGAAGGCCACGTTCACCCGGTTCAGGAGCTCCACGCGTTTCCTGGGGTAAAGCTCTCCCACCAGGCTGTTGCCGTGGACGTTCATCACCCCTTCCCCAAGCCCCAGGAGGAAGGCCAGGGCCACCACCGAGGGGAAGGAGGGGGCCAGGGCCACCCCCAAGAGGGCCAGGCCCACAAGCCCCATGGCGGCGGGGAAGAGGGGGTGGCGTTTCTCCCCCTGGGCCAGGCGCACCCCCAGGAGAAGGCCCAGGAGGAGGGCGGTGAAGAACCAGGAAACCTCTTCTCCCACCCCGTAACGCCCCCGCCAGAGGGGCAGGGCTGCCCCGGGCAGGGCCACGATCACGCCCACCAGGAAAAGCGCCAGGAAGGAGCCCCAGAAGAGGCGCACGTTCGCCATTCTCCCCCTATCTGACCCTTTGGTCAATAATGGGAAGCATGGAGGAGGCCTTGGAAAAGGCTTTGGCGGGCGAGGGGTACTTTGCCTTTCCTGGCCTTTTGCTGGTGCGGGGGCCCGACGCCCTTTCCTTTCTCCAGGGCCAGTGCACCCGGGACCTGAGGCGGCTTTCCGGGCCCATGGGGGCCCTCTTCCTCAACCACCGGGGGCAGATAGAGGAGGCGGCCACGGTGTTTCCTCACCCCGAGGGCTTTCTTCTGGCTCCCTGGGGTAGCTTGGAGGGGCTAAGGGCAAGGCTTAAGCGTTACCTCGTCTTTGACCGGGTGGAGCTTCTGGAGCTTCCCCTTTACCGGCGCCTCCATGCCCATGGGCGGGAGGAGGTGGCGGAAAGCGGGGAGGGAGCCCATCCCGCTGGGGTTTACCCCCTTTATGCCCTGCTTAAAGGCCTCCCGCTCCTTTCCGACATCCGCGGGGAGCTTCCCCAGAGCGTGGGGCTTCTCCCCCTGGTGGACCCCGGCAAGGGGTGTTATCTGGGCCAGGAGATCATGGCCCGCCTCGAGGGTAAGGAGGTGCACCATCGCCTGGTGGGCCTAAGGGGGCTTTCCCCCTCCCAAGAAGCCCCCTTTGCCCTCCTGCTGGAGGGGCGCAAGGTGGGGGAGGCCAAGCGGGTGATGGAGACGCCCTTTGGGGTTTTGGGCCTTGCGGTGGTGCGCAAGGAGGTGCCCCTGGGGGAGGCGGTGGAGGGGGGCGGGGGGCGCTTCCTTGTGGAGCCTTTGCCCTTTGAGGAGGCGGCATGGAGCGGGCGGAGATCATCGGGGTAGGCACGGAGCTCATCTACGGGGAGACCCTGGACACCAACACGGCGGAGATCGCCAGGAGCCTCGAGGGCTACGCCCTCAAGGTGGAAAGGACCCTTAGGGTGGTGGACGAACCCCTCCCCCTGGCCCGGGAGGTGGGCCAGGCCTGGGAAAGGGCGAGGCTTTTGGTGCTCTCCGGGGGCCTGGGCCCCACCCCCGACGATGTGACCCGGGAGGCGGTGGCCGAGGCCTTGGGGGAGCCCTTGGAGCTGGACGAGGGGATGCTTTCAGAGATCGAGGCCCTCTTCCGGGCCCGGGGCCGGGCCATGCCCGAGGCCAACCGCAAGCAGGCCTTGAAGATCCCCTCGGCCACCTGGCTTAAAAACCCCAGGGGCACCGCCCCCGGCTGGTGGGTGCGGAAGGAGGGGAAGGACCTGATCCTCCTGCCTGGGCCCCCGCCCGAGTGGAGGCCCATGTGGGAGGAGGTGTTGCCCAAGCTTAACCTCCCCCGCCGTCCCTACGCCAAGCGGGTCCTGAAGACCTGGGGCATCGGGGAGTCAGAGATCGTGGAAAGGCTTGGGGAGCTTTTCAAGCGGGAGGCGGAGGTGGAGGTGGGCACCTACCCCAAGCTCCAGGGGGTGGAGGTGGTGGTGAGGGGCCGGGAGGATCTGGTGGCCGACCTTACGGAAAGGATCAGGAAGCGGCTTTTGAAGGAGATCTGGGGCGAGGGGGAGCTCACCCTGGCCGAGGCGGTGAAGCGTCGCCTGGAGCTGGAGGGGGCCACCCTTGCCACCATGGAAAGCCTTACCGGGGGGCTTCTGGGGGCGGAGATCACCCGGGTGCCGGGGGCGAGCCGCTTCTACCTGGGGGGCGTGGTATCCTATTCCGTAGGGGCCAAGGCCCGCTTCGGTGTGCCTGAGGAACTCCTCGCCAAGACGGTCTCCGCCGAGACGGCCAAGGCCATGGCGGAGGCTGCCCGGGCGCTTTTCGGTTCCACCTATGCCCTTTCCACCACGGGGGTGGCGGGACCGGACCCTTTGGAGGGCGAACCCGTGGGCACGGTCTTTGTGGCCCTGGCGGGGCCTAAGGGGGCGGAGGTGCGCCGCTACCGCTTCCCCGGGGACCGCGAGGTGGTGCGGCTCCGAAGCGTCTATGCCGCCTTGGCCTTGCTCCTAACATGAGGCTCTTCTACGCGATCTTTCTTCCGGAAGAGGTGAAGCGGGCCTTGGTGGAGGCACAAGAGCGGGTGGCCCGCTACAAGGGGTGGAAGGAGGTGGTGCCCCACCAGCTCCACCTTACCCTTCTTTTCCTGGGGGAAAGGCCAGAGGGGGACCTGCCGGATCTTTTGGCCCTGGGCCACCGGCTGGGTCGGCTCCATCCTCCCTTCACCGCCCGCATCCGGGGCACGGGTTACTTTCCCAACGAGGGCACCCCGAGGGTCTGGTTCGCCAAGGTGGAAGGGGAGGGGTTTGTGCCCTTGGCGGAAGGCCTTCGGGAAGGGGTGCGGGAACTCCTGGGAGAGGAGGCGCTTTGGGCAGGGGGGGATAAGCCCTTTAAGCCCCACATCACCCTAGCCCGGCGCAAGGCCCCTGCTCCCCGGGTGCCCCCGGTGGTCTTCGGCGTGGAGTGGCCGGTGACGGAGTTCGCCCTGGTGCGCTCGGAGCTTAAGCCCAAGGGGCCCGTCTATACCATTTTGGAAAAGTTTCCTTTGCGAGGTGACCATGGACGAGAACAAGAGGAAAGCGCTGGAAAACGCCCTCAAGACCATTGAGAAGGAGTTCGGCAAGGGTGCGGTCATGCGCCTGGGGGAGATGCCCAAGCTCCAGGTGGATGTGATCCCCACGGGCTCCTTGGGCCTGGACCTGGCCCTGGGGATCGGGGGCATTCCCCGGGGAAGGGTTATCGAGATCTACGGCCCTGAGTCCGGGGGGAAGACCACCTTGGCCCTCACCATCATCGCCCAGGCCCAGAAGCAGGGGGGTGTGGCGGCCTTTGTGGATGCGGAGCACGCCCTGGACCCCCTTTACGCCCAGAAACTGGGGGTCAAGGTGGAGGACCTCCTGGTTTCCCAGCCCGACACCGGGGAGCAGGCCCTGGAGATCGTGGAGCTTCTGGCCCGCTCGGGGGCGGTGGATGTCATCGTGGTGGACTCGGTGGCCGCCCTGGTGCCCAAGGCGGAGATCGAGGGGGAGATGGGGGACCAGCACGTGGGCCTGCAGGCCAGGCTCATGAGCCAGGCCCTGCGCAAGCTCACCGCGGTTCTGTCCAAGAGCAACACCGCCGCCATCTTCATCAACCAGGTGCGGGAGAAGGTGGGGGTGATGTACGGCAACCCCGAGACCACGCCTGGGGGCCGGGCGCTTAAGTTCTACTCCAGCGTGCGCCTGGACGTGCGCAAAAGTGGCCAGCCCATCAAGGTGGGGAACGAGGCGGTGGGGATCCGGGTCAAGGTGAAGGTGGTGAAGAACAAGCTGGCCCCACCCTTCCGCGAGGCGGAGCTGGAGATCTACTTCGGCAGGGGCCTTGACCCGGTCATGGACCTGGTGAACGTGGCCGTGGCGGCCAACGTCATCGAGAAGGCGGGAAGCTGGTTCTCCTACGGGGAGGTCCGCCTGGGCCAGGGGAAGGAGAAGGCGGCGGACTACCTCCGGGAGCGGCCCGAGCTTCTGGAGGAGATCCGGGCCAAGGTGCTGGAGAGGGCCCACGAGGTGGTGCTCGCGGGGAGCGAGGAAGGGGAGGAGTAGATGACCCTGAACCTTTTGGACCTGGGGCTTCTCCTCCTGGTCCTGCTCCTCTTGGGGGCCCTGTTTCTTAGGCGCAAGGGGGAGGACCGCACGGGGGAGGAGGCTAAAAGGCTCCTCGAGGCCGCCAGGGGGGAGGCCAGGGAGGCCCTCGAGGCGGCCCGGAAAGAGGCCAAGGAGATCCTGGAGGCCGCCCGGGCCGAGGCCAGGACCCTGCGCCAGGAGGCCGAGGAGCGGGCTAAGGCCTTGCGGCAGGAACTGGAGGCGGAGCTTAAGCGCCGCTCGGAGGCCCTGGAGGCCGAGGCCAAAAGGCGCTTGCAGGAGGCGGAGGAGCGCCTAAGGGGCGAGCGGGAGGAGCTTAAGGCCGAGCGGGAGAGGCTTAGGGCCTTGCAGGAGGAGCTTAAGGCGGAAAGGGAGCGGCTCAAGGGGGAGCGGGAGGAACTCCGGCGGGAGGCGGAAAGGCTCTCCAAGAGGGGCGAGGCCTTGGACGCCCGGGCCCTCAAGCTGGATGCCCTGGAGGAGGTCCTTTCCAAGCGGGAGGAGGCCCTTAAAGCCCAGGAGGCCCTTCTGCAGGAGAGGGAGCGCGAGGTGGAACGGAGGCTTTACGAGGTGGCGGGCCTCTCCCCGGAGGAGGCCCGGCGCCTCATCCTGGAGAGGCTGGACCGGGAGCTGGAGGAGGAGAAGGCCCAGAGGGTGCGGGCGGCCTTGGAAAGGGTGCGCCTCGAGGCCCGCAAGGAGGCCCAGAAGATCCTGGCCCAGGCCATGCAGCGCCAGGCCTCGGAAACCGCCGCCCAGCTGGCGGTCTCCGTGGTGCCCATCCCCTCCGATGCCATGAAGGGCCGGATCATCGGGCGGGAGGGGCGGAACATCCGCACCTTTGAGGCCTTGACGGGGGTGGACCTCATCATCGACGACACCCCGGAGGCCGTCTTGCTCTCCTCCTTCAACCCCATCCGCCGGGAGATCGCCCGCATGGCCCTGGAGGAGCTCCTTAAGGATGGGCGCATCCACCCAAGCCGGATCGAGGAGGTGGTGGAGAAGGCCAAGCAGGAGATGAAGACCTTCATCTACGAGCGGGGCGAGGAGGCGGCCCTGGAAGCGGGGGTGGTGGGGCTAAAGCCCGGCCTCATCCAGCTTCTTGGCCGGCTCCACTTCCGCTCCAGCTACGGCCAGAACGTCCTCAAGCACTCGGTGCAGGTGGCCCACCTCGCTGGGATCATGGCCGCGGAGCTGGGCCTGGATGCCGCCTTGGCCCGGCGGGCGGGGCTCCTTCACGACATCGGCAAGAGCGTGGACCGGGAGATGGAGGGAAGCCACGTGGAGATCGGCATCGCCCTGGCCCGCCGCTTCGGGGAGCCTCTGGAGGTCATCGACGGCATCGCCCACCACCACGACCCCGAGAATGCGGAGACCGTGTATGCGGTTTTGGTGGCCGCCGCCGACGCCCTTTCCGCCGCCCGGCCCGGGGCCAGACGGGAGAGCCTGGAGGAATATTTGCAGCGCCTCGAGGCCCTGGAGCGCATCGCCCTTTCCTTCCCTGGGGTAGAAACCGCCTTTGCCGTGCAGGCGGGGCGGGAGGTGAGGGTCATCGTCAAGCCCGACAAGATCACCGACGCCAAGGCCACCCTCCTGGCCCGGGAGATCGCAGGCCGCATCGAGCGGGAGATGAACTATCCGGGCCAGGTGCAGGTGACCGTGGTGCGGGAGACCCGGGCGGTGGAGTACGCTAAATAGGCTAGAATGGGGCGATTATGCTGAGGGGCGAGGACATCGGGATTGACCTGGGAACGGCCAGTGTTCTCATTTACGTGCGGGGCAAGGGGATCGTCTTGCGCGAGCCCTCCGTGATCGCGGTGGTGCAGGGGAAGCGGGAGGTGAAGGCGGTGGGGGCCGAGGCCTACCGCATGCTGGGGCGCACCCCGGGGAACATCGTGGCGGTGCGGCCCCTAAAGGATGGGGTTATCGCCGACTACGCCTTAACGGAGCGCATGCTCCTCCTCTTCCTGCAAAAGGTGCTCTCCCCCATGAGCCGCTTCTTCCGACCCCGGGTCATGGTGGGGGTGCCCTCCGGGGTCACGGACGTGGAGCGGCGGGCGGTGGTGCAGGCGGTCTCCGCCATGGCCCACAAGGTCTACCTCATTGAGGAACCCCTGGCGGCGGCCATCGGGGCGGGGATCAACGTGGCCGAGCCCACGGGCAGCATGGTGGTGGACATCGGGGGAGGCTCCACGGACATCGCCGTCATCTCCCTGGGGGGGATCGTGCGCTCGGAAAGCCTGAGGATTGCCGGAAACGAGATGGACCAGGCCATCATCCGCTACGTGCGGCAAAAGTACAACCTCCTCATCGGGGAGCGCACCGCCGAGGAGCTCAAGATCCAGCTGGGCCGGGCCAAGGTCCTTCCCGGGGAGGAGAAGGAAGTGGCCGAGGTGCGGGGCCGGGACCTCATCACCGGCCTTCCCCGCACCGCGGAGATCCCTGCCGAGGACGTGGCCGAGGCCCTGAGGGAGCCTTTGGACAAGATCTTCCAGGGGGTTAAGACCGTCTTGGAGACCACGCCCCCGGAGCTGGCCTCGGACATTTACGAGAGGGGGATTCTTCTCACCGGGGGCGGGGCCCTCCTCAAGAACCTGGACGTGGCCCTGCAGGAGGCCACGGGGGTGCCCGTGGTGGTGGCGGAAAACCCCATTGAGGCGGTGGCCTTGGGCACGGGTAAGGCCTTGGAGATGCTTCACGTGCTGGAGGACACCATCCTTTCTTCGGACGATGTCCTGAAGAGGTGAGCCGTGGAGATCGGGGAGATCCTTTCCCTCCTTCCCCACCGCTACCCCTTTTTGCTCATCGACCGGGTGCTCCACGCCGACGAGAAAACCTTCCGGGCCCTGAAGAACGTCACCTTTAACGAACCCCACTTCCAGGGGCATTTTCCCGGCTACCCCATCATGCCGGGGGTGCTGATCCTCGAGGCCATGGCCCAGGCCGCGGTGGGCGCCATCGCCCGGCAGCCGGGTTTCAAGCCCGGGGGCTTGGTCTTTCTCGTGGGGGTGGAGGAGGCCCGCTTCAAAAAGCCCGTGGTGCCAGGGGATACCCTGATCCTGGAGGGGGAGCTTCTCCTCTTCCGCCGGGGCCTGGGCAAGGTGGCGGTTAGGGCCTTGGTGGAGGGGGAAGAAAGGGCCAGCGCCCGTTTAAGCTTCGTGGTCCGGGAGGGTGCGGAGTAGGGGGCGCTGAGCTTCGGGAAGTGGTCCGCCTCGAGGCTCTTTAGGTAAAGGGGTTGGCCAAGGGTGGCCACCTGGGCTTGTGGGGGAAGAGAAGCGAGGCTTAGGTCTAACCCCCAGGCAAGGGGAAGGCTTAGCCCAAGGCAAAGGGACTTCCGTCGGATGGGGCTTTGACCCCAGGGACGGCTAGTTCCGGGTGGCGTGCCGGGGTCAAAAACCCCAGGGCCCAGGAGCTGAGAGGGTGGATGTCCAAGGGGGCCAGCTCGTCCCCCGAGAGGGAGGTGGCTTTCCCCAGCCTTTTCCTTGCCCTAGGGTATGATCTTCCCTTGTGGGGGACCTTATGGCCTATTTGAAATGGGCCCGGGGGGGACGGGTGGTGGAAACCGGCTTCCTGGGCCCGGAGGAGCAGGCCCTTTTGCAGGAGAAGGCCCGGGAGGAGGGGCTTAAGGTGGCCTTTTTCGGGGGGTTCCCCTTGGCGGAGAGGAGGCTTGCGGTGCTGTATCCCCCGGAGGTCCCCTCCGTCCACGACCCGGTGGAGGTGGTCTTCCTAGAAAAGGAACCCCCGGACTTGGGGGAGGCCATGGGGGACTGCAAGGTGGTCCCTCCGGGACTGGCCGGGGCCTTTGGGGAGGGTTACCTGGTGGCGGTGTCCGCCAAGGGGAGGAGGGCCTTGGAGGAGGCGGGCTACACCCTTTCCCCACCCCCGGAAGGGGCCTTAAGGGCCACCAGCGAACGGGTGCGGACCCTGGTGGTGCCCTCTTTGCGGGTGGATGCCGTGGGGGCCAAGGGCTTTGGGGTCTCCCGCAACTACTTCGTCCAGGGGGTGAAGGCGGGGAAGGTGCGGCTTAGGGGCAAGGTGGCCTCCCCCAAGGAGGAGATGGCCCCCGGGGACACCCTTTTGGCGGAGGGCTTGGGAAGCCTGAGGCTTTTGGAGGTGCTTGGCGAAACCCGGCGGGGAAACTATAAAATCAAGGTGGAGGTGGAACGGTAGGGGCAAAACGAGAGGGGTGTCGGGTAGGCTTGACGGCTTAAGGGACTACCCTATAAGCTAAGGTTTGTGCTCTTTGGTCGGGCCAAGGGAGCACGGTAAGAGCCAGCCGCCGCGGGGCACACGGTCCCGCGGAAGAACCCTGTTAGCTTACCTCGGGCGGCCCGCTTTCCATCCTTGAGGTGACGCATGGAGATTAAGCGGTTCGGTCGCATCCGAGAGGTTATACCCCTTCCCCCTTTAACGGAAATCCAGGTGGAGTCCTACAAAAGGGCCCTTCAGGCCGATGTTCCCCCGGATAAGCGGGAGGACGTGGGCATCCAGGCGGCCTTCAAGGAGACCTTCCCCGTGGAGGAGGGGGACAAGGGCAAGGGCGGCATGGTCCTGGACTTCCTGGAGTACCGCATCGGGGAGCCTCCCTTTTCCCAGGACGAGTGCCGGGAGAAGGACCTGACCTACCAGGCTCCCCTCTATGCCCGCCTCCAGCTCATCCACAAGGACACGGGCCTCATCAAGGAGGACGAGGTCTTCCTGGGCCACATCCCCCTCATGACCGAGGACGGCTCCTTCATCATCAACGGGGCCGACCGGGTGATCGTTTCCCAGATCCACCGCTCCCCGGGGGTCTACTTCACCCCGGACCCCGCCCGGCCCGGGCGTTACGTGGCCAGCATTATCCCCTTGCCCAAGCGGGGGCCTTGGATTGACCTGGAGGTGGAGCAAAACGGCACCGTCTCCATGAAGGTCAACAAGCGCAAGTTCCCTCTGATCCTTCTCCTCAGGGTCCTGGGCTACGACGCCGAAACCCTGAACCGGGAGCTTGGGGCCTATGGGGAGCTTTTGGGGGGCCTTCTGGATGAGGCGGTGCTGGCCATGCGCCCGGAGGAGGCCCTGGTGCGCCTCTTCACCCTGCTCCGGCCCGGCGACCCTCCCAAGAAGGACAAGGCCTTGGCCTACCTCTTTGGCCTTTTGGCTGACCCGAGGCGGTACGACCTGGGGGAGGCGGGGCGGTACAAGGCGGAGGAAAAGGTGGGGGTGCGCCTTTCCGGCCGCACCCTGGCGCGCTTTGAGGACGGGGAGTTTAAGGACGAGATCTTCCTGCCCACCCTGCGCTACCTCTTCGCCCTCATGGCCGGGGTTTCCGGGCACGAGGTGGACGACATCGACCACCTGGGCAACCGCCGCATCCGCACCGTGGGGGAGCTCATGGCCGACCAGTTCCGGGTGGGCCTAAGCCGCCTGGCCCGGGGGGTGCGGGAGAGGATGGTGATGGGCTCCGCCGATACCCTCACGCCGGCCAAGCTGGTGAACAACCGTCCCCTCGAGGCGGCCATCCGGGAGTTCTTCAGCCGTAGCCAGCTTTCCCAGTTCAAGGACGAGACCAACCCCCTTTCCTCCCTGCGCCACAAAAGGCGCATCTCCGCCTTGGGCCCTGGGGGCCTCACCCGGGAGCGGGCGGGGTTTGACGTGCGGGACGTGCACCGCACCCACTATGGCCGCATCTGCCCGGTGGAGACCCCGGAAGGCGCCAACATCGGCCTCATCACCTCCCTGGCCGCCTATGCCCGGGTGGATCACTTGGGCTTCATCCGCACCCCCTACCGCCGGGTGAGGGATGGGGTGGTCACCGACGAGGTGGTCTACATGACCGCCACCGAGGAGGACCGGTACACCATTGCCCAGGCCAACACCCCCCTCGAGGGGAACCGCATCGCCACCGACCGGGTGGTGGCCCGGCGCCGGGGCGAGCCGGTGATCGTGGGCCCGGAGGAGGTGGAGTTCATGGACGTGAGCCCCAAACAGGTCTTCTCCGTGAACACCAACCTCATCCCCTTCTTGGAGCACGACGACGCCAACCGGGCCCTCATGGGTTCCAACATGCAGACCCAGGCGGTGCCCCTCATCCGGGCCCAGGCCCCGGTGGTGATGACGGGCCTCGAGGAGCGGGTGGTGCGGGACTCCCTGGCCGCGGTCTATGCCGAGGAGGACGGGGAGGTGGTGGCGGTGGATGGCCGCCGCATCGCCGTGCGCTACGAGGATGGCCGCCTGGTGGAGTACCCCTTGCGCCGCTTTGTGCGTTCCAACCAGGGTACCGCCCTGGACCAGCGCCCCCGGGTGACCGTGGGCCAGAGGGTGAAGAGGGGGGACCTCCTGGCGGACGGCCCGGCCTCCGAGGAGGGCTTCCTGGCCCTGGGGCAGAACGTCCTGGTGGCCATCATGCCCTTTGACGGCTACAACTTTGAGGACGCCATCGTCATCAGCGAGGAACTTCTAAAGCGGGACTTCTACACCTCCATCCACATCGAGCGCTACGAGATCGAGGCCCGGGACACCAAGCTGGGCCCGGAGCGGATCACCCGGGACATCCCTCACCTCTCCGAGGCGGCCTTAAGGGACCTGGACGAGGAAGGGGTGGTGCGCATCGGGGCCGAGGTGAAGCCCGGGGATATCCTGGTGGGCCGCACCAGTTTCAAGGGGGAGCAGGAACCCTCCCCGGAGGAGAGGCTTCTGCGCTCCATCTTCGGGGATAAGGCCCGGGATGTGAAGGACACCTCCTTGAGGGTTCCCCCGGGGGAGGGGGGGATCGTGGTGGGCACCCTGCGCCTGCGCCGTGGGGACCCCGGGGTGGAGCTGAAGCCTGGGGTGCGGGAGGTGGTGCGGGTTTACGTGGCGCAAAAGCGCAAGCTCCAGGTGGGGGACAAGCTGGCCAACCGCCACGGGAACAAGGGGGTGGTGGCCAAGATCCTCCCCGTGGAGGACATGCCCCACCTGCCGGACGGCACCCCCGTGGACATCATCCTGAACCCCTTGGGCGTGCCCAGCCGTATGAACCTGGGTCAGATCCTGGAAACCCACTTGGGCCTGGCGGGCTTCTTCCTTGGCCAGCGCTACATCTCCCCCGTTTTTGACGGGGCCACGGAGCCCGAGATCAAGGCCCTTTTGGCCGAGGCCTTTGACCTTTACTTCGGCAAGCGGAAGGAGGAGGGCTTCGGGGTGGACAAGAGGGAGCTGGAGGTCCTGGCCCGGGCGGAGAAGCTGGGCCTGGTGAGCCCCGGCAAGAGCCCGGAGGAGCAGCTTAGGGAGCTTTTCATGCAGGGCAAGGTGGTTCTCTACGACGGCCGCTCCGGCGAGCCCATCGAGGGGCCCATCGTGGTGGGGCAGATGTTCATCATGAAGCTCTACCACATGGTGGAGGACAAGATGCACGCCCGCTCCACCGGCCCCTACTCCCTCATCACCCAACAGCCCTTGGGCGGTAAGGCCCAGTTCGGCGGCCAGCGCTTCGGGGAGATGGAGGTGTGGGCCCTCGAGGCCTACGGGGCCGCCCACACCCTGCAGGAGATGCTTACCCTGAAGTCCGACGACATCGAGGGCCGGAACGCCGCCTACGAGGCCATCATCAAGGGAGAGGACGTGCCCGAGCCCAGCGTGCCCGAGTCCTTCCGGGTGCTGGTAAAGGAGCTTCAGGCCTTGGCCTTGGATGTGCAGACCCTGGACGAGCGGGATAACCCCGTGGACATCTTTGAGGGCCTGGCATCCAAGCGGTAAGCCGCGCCAAAAGGGCGGGATTGCCATTGAGTGGAGGAGGAATGAAAAAGGAAGTTCGCAAGGTCCGCATCGCCCTGGCCTCTCCGGAAAAGATCCGCTCCTGGAGCTACGGGGAGGTGGAGAAGCCGGAAACCATCAACTACCGCACCCTGAAGCCCGAGCGGGATGGGCTTTTTGACGAGCGCATCTTCGGCCCCACCAAGGACTACGAGTGCGCCTGCGGCAAGTACAAGCGCCAGCGCTTTGAGGGGAAGGTGTGCGAGCGCTGCGGGGTGGAGGTCACCAAGAGCATCGTGCGCCGCTACCGCATGGGGCACATCGAGCTGGCCACCCCGGCGGCCCACATCTGGTTCGTGAAGGATGTGCCCTCCAAGATCGGCACCCTCCTGGACCTCTCGGCCACCGAGCTGGAGCAGGTCCTCTACTTCAGCAAGTACATCGTCCTGGACCCCAAGGGGGCGGTGCTGGATGGCGTGCCGGTAGGGAAGCGCCAGCTCCTCACGGACGAGGAGTACCGGGAGCTTCGCTTTGGCAAGCAGGAAACCTATCCCTTGCCCCAGGGGGTGGATGCCCTGGTCAAGGACGGCGAGGAGGTGGTGAAGGGGCAGGAGCTTTTCCCTGGGGTGGTGAGCCGCATGGATGGGGTGGCCCTTTACCGCTTCCCCCGGCGGGTGCGGATCGATTACCTGCGCAAGGAGCGGGCGGGCCTCCGCCTTCCCCTTTCCGCCTGGGTGGAGCGGGAGGGCTATAGGCCGGGAGAGGTCCTGGCGGAACTCCCCGAGCCCTACCTCTTCCGGGCGGAGGAGGAAGGGGTGGTGGAGCTTAGAGAGCTCGAGGAGGGCCACCTCCTCAGCCTGCTTAAGGACGACGAACCCGTGGCCCGCTACTTCCTGCCCGTGGGGCTTACCCCCTTGGTGGTCCAGGGGGAGGTGGTGGAAAGGGGCCAGCCCCTGGCGGAGGGGCGGGGCCTTTTGCGCATGCCCCGGCACATGAGCGCCAAGGAGGTGGAGGCGGAGGAGGAGGGGGATACCGTCTACCTCACCTTCTTCCTGGAATGGACGGAGCCCAAGGACTACGCGGTGGCCCCCCATATGAACGTGGTGGTGCCGGAAGGCGCCCACGTCCAGGCGGGGGAGAAGGTGGTGGCGGCCATCGACCCCGAGGAGGAGGTGATCGCCGAGGCCGAGGGCATCGTCCACCTGCACGAGCCCGCCAGCATCGTGGTGATGAAGGCCCGGCTCTACCCCTTTGAGGAGGACGTGGAGGTGACCACCGGGGACCGGGTGGCCCCGGGGGATGCCCTGGCCGACGGGGGTAGGGTCAAGAGCGAGATCTACGGCCGGGTGGAGGTGGACCTGGTCCGGAACGCGGTGCGGGTGGTGGAGTCCTACGACATCGACGCCCGCATGGGGGCCGAGGCCATCCAGGCCCTTTTGAAGGAGCTGGACCTGGAGAAGCTGGAGGCTGAGCTTCTGGAGGAGATGAAACACCCCTCCCGGGCCCGGCGGGCCAAGGCCAGGAAGCGCCTCGAGGTGGTCCGGGCCTTCCTGGACTCCGGCAACCGGCCGGAGTGGATGATCCTCGAGGCGGTGCCCGTGCTTCCCCCTGACCTGCGCCCCATGGTGCAGGTGGACGGGGGCCGCTTCGCCACCAGCGACCTCAACGACCTCTACCGCCGCCTCATCAACCGCAACAACCGCCTGAAGAAGCTCCTGGCCCAGGGGGCCCCGGAGATCATCATCCGCAACGAGAAGCGCATGCTCCAAGAGGCGGTGGATGCGGTCATCGACAACGGCCGCCGCGGCTCCCCCGTCACCAACCCGGGCTCCGAACGGCCCCTTAGGAGCCTCACCGACATCCTCTCCGGCAAGCAGGGCCGCTTCCGCCAGAACCTCTTGGGCAAGCGGGTGGACTACTCGGGGCGGAGCGTGATCGTGGTGGGGCCCCAGCTCAAGCTCCACCAGTGCGGCCTGCCCAAGCGCATGGCCCTGGAGCTCTTCAAGCCCTTCCTCCTCAAGAAGATGGAGGAAAAGGGCATTGCCCCCAACGTGAAAGCGGCCCGCAGGATGCTGGAGCGCCAGCGGGACATCAAGGACGAGGTGTGGGATGCCCTCGAGGAGGTGATCCACGGCAAGGTGGTCCTCCTAAACCGCGCCCCCACCCTCCACCGCCTGGGCATCCAGGCCTTCCAGCCGGTTTTGGTGGAGGGCCAGTCCATCCAGCTCCACCCCCTGGTCTGCGAGGCCTTCAACGCCGATTTCGACGGGGACCAGATGGCGGTGCACGTGCCCCTTTCCTCCTTCGCCCAGGCGGAGGCCCGCATCCAGATGCTCTCCGCCCACAACCTCCTCTCCCCCGCCTCCGGGGAACCCTTGGCCAAGCCCAGCCGGGACATCATCCTGGGGCTTTACTACATCACCCAGGTGCGCCGGGAGAAGAAGGGGGCCGGCCGGGAGTTCGCCACGGTGGAGGAGGCCTTGGCCGCCTATGAGCGGGGCGAGGTGGCCTTGAACGCCCCCATCAAGGTGGCGGGCAAGGAGACCAGCGTGGGCCGGCTGAAGTTCGTGTTCGCAAGCCCAGATGAGGCCCTTCTGGCGGTGGCCCACGGCCTTCTGGACCTGCAGGACGTGGTGACGGTGCGCTACCTGGGGAAGCGCCTGGAGACCAGCCCGGGCCGGGTTCTCTTCGCCCGCATCGTGGGCGAGGCGGTGGGGGACGAGAAGGTGGCCCAGGAGCTCCTCCAGATGGACGTGCCCCAGGAGAAGAACTCCCTCAAGGACCTGGTCTACCAGTCCTTCCTGCGCCTGGGGATTGAGAAGACCGCAAGGCTCCTGGACGCCCTCAAGTACTACGGCTTCACCCTGTCCACCACCAGCGGGATCACCATCGGCATCGACGATGCCGTGATCCCCCCGGAGAAGCAAAAGTTCTTGGAGGAAGCGGATAAGAAGCTGCGGCAGATCGAGCAGGCTTACGAGATGGGCTTCCTCACCGACCGGGAGCGCTATGACCAGGTGATCCAGCTCTGGACCGAGACCACGGAGAAGGTCACCCAGGCGGTGTTTAGGAACTTTGAGGAGAACTACCCCTTCAACCCCCTCTACGTGATGGCCCAGTCGGGGGCCCGGGGTAACCCCCAGCAGATCCGCCAGCTTTGCGGCATGCGGGGCCTCATGCAAAAGCCCTCGGGGGAGACCTTTGAGGTGCCGGTGCGCTCCTCCTTCCGGGAAGGCCTCACCGTGCTGGAGTACTTCATCTCCAGCCACGGGGCCCGGAAGGGTGGGGCGGACACCGCCCTCAGGACCGCGGACTCGGGCTACCTCACCCGGAAGCTGGTGGACGTGGCCCACGAGATCGTGGTGCGGGAGGCGGACTGCGGCACCACCAACTTCATCTCCGTCCCCCTCTTCCAGCCCGACGAGGTGACCCGCACCCTGCGCTTAAGGAAGCGCTCGGACATTGAGTCTGGCCTCTATGGCCGCGTTCTGGCCCGGGAGGTGGAGGTCCTGGGCCAACGCTTGGAGGAGGGGCGTTACCTGACCCTCGAGGACGTGGGGCTCCTCATCAAGGCGGCGGAGGCCGGGGAGATCAAGGAGGTGCCCGTGCGCAGCCCCCTCACCTGCCAGACCCGCTACGGGGTGTGCCAGAAGTGCTACGGCTACGACCTCTCCATGGCCAGGCCCGTGTCCATCGGGGAGGCGGTGGGGGTGGTGGCGGCGGAGTCCATCGGCGAGCCCGGCACCCAGCTCACCATGCGCACCTTCCACACGGGCGGCGTGGCGGTGGGCACCGACATCACCCAGGGTCTGCCCCGGGTCATCGAGCTCTTTGAGGCCCGCAGGCCCAAGGCCAAGGCGGTCATCTCCGAGATCGACGGGGTGGTGCGCATCGAGGAGACCGAGGAGAAGCTTTCCGTCTTCGTGGAGTCCGAGGGCTTCTCCAAGGAATACAAGCTTCCCAAGGATGCCCGCTTGCTGGTGAAGGACGGGGATTATGTGGAGGCAGGCCAGCCCTTGACCCGCGGGGCCGTGGATCCCCATCAGCTTCTGGAGGCTAAGGGTCCTGAGGCGGTGGAGCGCTACCTGGTGGACGAGATCCAGAAGGTCTACCGGGCCCAGGGGGTGAAGCTCCACGACAAGCACATCGAGATCGTGGTGCGGCAGATGCTCAAGTACGTGGAGGTCACCGACCCCGGGGATAGCCGCCTGCTGGAGGGCCAGGTCCTGGAGAAGTGGGACGTGGAGGCCCTGAACGAGCGGCTCATCGCCGAGGGCAAGACCCCGGTGGCCTGGAAGCCCCTCCTCATGGGGGTTACCAAGAGCGCCCTTTCCACCAAGAGCTGGCTTTCCGCCGCCAGCTTCCAGAACACCACCCATGTGCTCACCGAGGCGGCCATCGCCGGCAAGAAGGACGAGCTCATCGGTCTCAAGGAAAACGTCATCCTGGGCCGCCTGATCCCTGCGGGTACCGGGAACGACTTCGTGCGCTTTACCCAGGTGGTGGACAAAAGGACCCTCAAGGCCATCGAGGAGGCCAGGAAGGAGGCGGTGGAGGCCAAGGAGAAGGAGCCTGCCCTTCGCCGCCCTGGCCGTCGCGAACAGCCTGGGAAGCAGGCCTAAGGGCACCCCACCCTGGCCCTGCCGGGGTGGGGGTTCCTGGCCCCGCCCAAAGGGGTTTTGCGCCATAATGGGCCCATGCTGGCCCGGATCTACACCGCCTTTCGCCAGGTGGGGGAGGATCTTTTCCACCAAAGGCTCATCTCCGCCACCGCGGGCAACTTTTCCGTGCGCACCAAGGAGGGCTTTCTCATCACCAAAAGCGGGGTGCAGAAGGCGCGCCTGAGCCCGGAGGACCTGGTGGAGGTGCCCCTAGAGGGCCCCTTTCCGCAAGGGGCCAGCGTGGAGAGCGTGATCCACCGGGAGGTGTACCGGGCGACCCCGGCCCGGGCCATCGTCCATGCCCATCCCCGGGTGGCGGTGGCCCTCTCCCTGCATCTAGACAGGATCGTGCCCCAGGACCTCGAGGGCCAGTACTACCTGAAAGAGGTCCCGGTGCTTGCCCCCAGGACCACAAGCGCCACCCTCGAGGCCGCCCTGGCGGTGGCGGAGGGCCTCAAGGAGCACCGGGCCTGCCTTTTAAGGGGCCATGGGGCCTTTGCCATAGGGCTTAAGGAAAAGCCCGAGGAGGCCCTTCTGGAGGCCTATAGCCTCCTCACCACCCTGGAGGAGAGCGCGGAGATCCTCCTTTACCACCGCCTTTGGGGGAAGGGATGAGGGTGCTTTTCGTGGAGGGGAAGGAAAAGGAGGCCCTCTTGCGCTTGGCCCGGGAGCTTCCCCACCCCTTCTGGCTCCTCGAGGGGGAGGGGGTGTGGCTCCTCGAGGTCCTGGGCGCGGGGGAAGAGGCCTGGCAGAAGGCCCAGGCCCTGCCCGGGGTTAAGGTTTGGGCCTTTACCCTGCAGGATGGGGTAGTCTATAAGGGATGCGGGAAGAAATCGGCTACATCCCCGTAGGGGAAGCGGAGCTCTACGTGGAGGACGTGGGGGACGAACATGCCCCGGCCCTCCTGGTCCTCCACGGGGGGCCAGGGGGGAACGCCTACGCCTTAAGGGAGGGGCTTCAGGACTACCTGGAGAACTTCCGGGTCATCTACTTTGACCAGCGGGGTTCCGGGCGGAGCCTGGAGCTTCCCCAAGACCCCCGGCTCTTCACCCTAGATGCCTTGGTGGAGGATACCGTGGCCCTGGCCGAGGCCCTGGGGCTGGAACGGTTTCATCTTCTGGCCCATGGCTTCGGGGCCCTGGTGGCCTTGGAGGTCCTCCGCCGCTATCCGGAGGTCCCGGGGGCGGTGCTCCTTTCCCCGTGGGTGAGCTTCCCCTGGCTTTCCGAAAGGCTTGCGGAGGCCGCGGGGTTGGAGCCCTTGGCCGACCCCGAGGCGAACCTGAGGGCGGCCTTGGAGAGGGCGGAGCCCAAGCTCCTCTTTGACCGCCTCATGTTCCCCACCCCCCATGGCCGCCTGGAGTACGAGTGGGTGGCGGAGGGCTCGGGCATCCTGGGGCCGGATACCCCGGCCTTGGCCTTTTGGCAGAACGGTCTTTGGCGGCTGGACTACACTCCCTACCTCTCCCCAAGCCGCGGGCGGGTGGCTTTGGTGGTGGGGGAGATGGACGGGACCAGCTACCCCTACGCCGAGGAGGTGGCCGAGCGCCTTAGGGCCCCCATCCGGGTGATACCCGGGGCTGGGCACTATCCCTGGATCGACCAGCCGGAGGCATTTGGCGAGGCCTTCCGGGAGGTCCTCGAGGGCCTTTTGGCCCCTTGGAGGGTGTGAAGGATGCCTTTCCAGGGCCAGGAAGGGTGGTAAACTCAAGGCGTCACCGGGGGTGCCCCTCCCAGGGGGCTGAGAGATACCCTTGGAACCTGATCCGGGTAATGCCGGCGTAGGGAAGGTGACCAAGGCCCCTCCCGGTGACAAGGAGGGGTTTTATGCTAAGGATCGTTGCCCTACTGGTCCTTTTGGCCTTCGGCTTCGCCCAAGAGATCACCGTCCTCACCCACAATAGCTTTTCCTTGGATAAGGGGCTCATCGCCCGGTTTGAGCGGGAGACGGGCCTGAGGCTCCGCTTCCTGAAAGGGGGGGATGCCGGGGAGACCCTGAACCGGGCCATCCTCACCAAGGGAGCCCCCATCGCCGACGTGATCTATGGCTTTGACAACACCTTTCTCTCCCGGGCCCTGGAGGCGGACATCCTCTTGCCCTACCGCAGCCCCGAGATCCAGAACCTGAAGGCCACCCTTCTCCTGGACCCCACCTTCCGCGCCCTTCCCGTGGACTACGGTTGGGTGAGCCTGAACTACGACCGGGCCTACTTCAAGGACCGCCCCTTGCCCAAGGTTCCCGCCGACCTCACCCGGCCGGAGTACGCCAGGCTTCTGGTGGTGCAAAACCCCGCCACCAGCTCCCCGGGCCTGGCCTTCCTCATGGCCACGGTGGCCCGCTTCGGCGAGGACGGGTACCTGGACTTCTGGGCCAAGCTCAGGGATGGAGGGGTGCGGGTGGCCAAGGGGTGGAGCGAGGCCTACTACACCCACTTCACCCTTTACAAGGGGGACAGGCCCTTGGTGGTCTCCTACACCACCAGCCCCGCCGCCGAGGTCTACTACTCCGAGGGGAAGTACCAAGAGCCCCCCACGGGGAACCTCTTTCCCGAGTTGGCCTTCTTCCAGGTGGAGTTCGTGGGGATCCTAAAGGGGACCAGGAACCTCGAGGGGGCCAGGAAGGTGGTGGACTGGCTCCTTTCCAGGCCGGTTCAGGAGAACATCCCCACGGAGATGTGGATGTACCCAGCCCGCCGGGATGCCGGGCTCCCCGAGGTCTTCCGCTTCGCTCCGGAACCCCTGGGGAGCGTGCGTATGGACCCCAAGGCCATGGCCCAAAACCGGGAGCGCTGGCTCGAGGAGTGGACCAAGGTGGTCCTCCAGGGGCAGAGCCCGGAGGCGGTGCGCCGGGGCAGGCGGTAAGGCTCCCCGCGGGCGGGAAGGGGCCCTCTGTGGGGCGGATGGGGAGTTAGGCTTGAGGGGATGGCCTACGGAGGCCTTTTCGTCCTCCTCTTCCTGGGCCTAGCCCTTTTTTACCCCTTGGGGCGCATCCTGGCCCTGGGGGTGGGGGAGGGGTTTGCCCGGGCCCTGGCGAACCCCTACTACTGGGAGCGCTACCTCTGGAGCCTGGAATACGGGCTCCTTTCTGCCCTTCTAACCTTGGCTTTGGCCCTTCCCCTGGCCTTTCTCCTTCGCCGCCCCTTTCCCCTTAGGGAGGTTTTCCTGGCCCTTTCCACCTTGCCCTTCGTCCTGCCCACCCCGGTGGTGGCCCTGGGATTTCTGGCCCTTTTGGGGCCGAGGGGGGTCTTGGGGGTGGATCTTTACGGCACCAAGGCCCTCCTTTTCCTGGCCGCGGTGTTTTACAACCTGGGCCTTGCCCTAAGGATTCTCCTGCCGGTGGCCTTGAACCTGGAGGGCCCCTTGCAGGCGGCCAGGGTCCTGGGGGCCTCGAGCCTCAGGGCTTTTCTAAGGGTGGGGCTTCCCCTCCTCCTTCCCGCCTTGGGGGCAGCGGGGCTTTTGGTGTTCATCTATGCCTTTTCCGCCTTCGGGGTCCCTCTCCTCCTGGGGGGGCCCAGGTACGCCACCCTCGAGGTGGAGGTCTATACCCTCTTGGCCTACCGCCTGGCCTTCCCCGAGGCCAGCGCCCTCATGCTCCTGGAGATCCTCACCCTGGCCCTGGCGGTGGCCCTCTACCTGCGCCTTCGGCCCTACCCCCTGCCGCCAGGGGGGCTCCTTCCCGCCCGTCCTTGGGCCTACACCCTGGGCATAGGGGCCTTCTTTCTCCTGCTTTTTGCCCCCCTGTGGGGGCTTTTCCTGCGCTTAGACCTGGGGGCCTTGGCCTCTGCCTGGGCCTCCAGGGAGTTCACCCCCCTTTCCCTGGCCTTGGGGAATAGCCTCCGCTTCACCCTCTTGGCCTTGCTCCTGGCCCTGCCCTTGGGGGTGGCCTACGCGGCCTCGGCCCGGAGGGGCCCTTTCATGGACCTCCTGGGCCTTTTCCCCCTCATGGTGAGCCCAGTGGCCCTGGGCCTGGGCTACCTCTTGGCCTACCCCCACCTTCGGGGCTCCTTGCTCCTTTTGCTTTCCGCCTATGCCCTTCTGGCCTATCCCCTTTTGGCCCGGGCCCTTCTCCCCGCCCTTAGGAGCCTTCCTCCCACCCTCCTCGAGGCGGCCCGGGTTCTGGGGGCCACCCCCGTCAGGGCCTTTTTGCGGGTGGAAATCCCCTTGGTGTTTCCCGCCTTGCAATCCGGGCTGGCCCTGGCCCTGGCGGCCATCTTGGGGGAGTTTGGGGCCAGCTTGGTGCTCTGGCGGCCCGAGTGGACCACCCTGACCCTGGCCATCTACGAGCGCCTAGGCCGGCCCGGGGAGGCCCCCTTCCGGGAGGCCTTGGCCCTGGCCGCCTTCTTGGCCCTGGTTTCGGGGCTGCTCTTTTACCTCTTGGATCGGGGAAGAGGGCGGGTGGGCTAGGCTCCCTGGCACCGGGGGCAGAAGTGGGTGCCCCGTCCCCCCAGCGTCTTTCTGGCGATGGGTTCCCCGCAAACCGGGCAGGGGAGCCCCGTGCGGCCATAGACGGCGTGGCGTAGCTGGAAGCTTCCCGGAAGGCCATCGGGTTGCTGGTAGGTGCGGTCGGAAAGGGTGCTTCCCCCTAGGGCGGTGGCCTCGGCCAACACGGTGCGGATGGCGGCAAAAAGCCGTTCGGCTTCCCCTTGGCTGAGGTCCCGCCCCCGGCGAAAGGGGGAGAGGCGGGCCCTAAAAAGGGCCTCGTCGGCGTAGATGTTCCCCACCCCAGCCGCCAGGCGCTGGTCCAGGAGGAGGGCCTTAAGGGGCTTCTGGCTTCCCTTTAGCCCCAGCCAGAACTCGGGGAACCGAAAATCCTGGGAAAGGGGCTCGGGGCCCAGGCGGAGGAGAAGGGGGATCTCCCGGTAATCCCCCTTTTTCACCACCCAGATCCGGCCAAAGCGCCGGGGGTCGTGGAAGAAGACCTCCTGGTCCTCGAGGCGGAAGACCACCCGGGCGTGGGGGGTTTCCTCCAGGCGGAAGCCCCCCGTCATGCCCAGGTGGACCACCATCTCCCACCCCTCCGTGAGGCCAAAGAGGAGGAACTTACCCCGGCGGCAGAGGTCCTCCACCCGTTGGCCAAGGGCCCGCTCCGTGTTCCGGTAGCGAAGGGGATCTTGGTGCTGGATCGCAAGAAGCCTCTTCCCCAGGAAAAGGGGAAGAAGCTTCCTCCTGGTGTTTTCCACCTCGGGTAGCTCGGGCATGCCGCTCAGTCCACGGGCACGGGCTGGCCCTTCTCGTTCACGGCCACGTAGGTGAGTTCCCCCTTGGTGGCCAGCACCCGGCCGTTCTCCTGGCCGAAGCGCTCCTTGTAGACCTCCACCTCCACGGTCAAGGAGGTGCGCCCCACCCGTATCACCTTGGCCACCACCTCCAACAGGTCCCCGGTGCGGATGGGCACCTTAAACTCCACGCTGCTCACCGCCACGGTCACCACGGGTTTTCTGGCCCTCCTGGCGGCGGCGTAGGAACCCACCTTGTCCATGAGGCCCAGCACGAAGCCGCCGAAGGCGGCACCCAAGGGATTGGTGTGCTCGGGGAAGACCAGCTCTAGGGTGCGTGCTTCCATACCCTTCCTAGGCTACCCCAGGAGAAGGTCGGTGAGGCGGGCCATCTCCCGGTCCTTCTCGGTGATGCCCCCGGCGCTATGGGTCCACCACTCCACCGTCACCCGACCCCACTCCAGGGTAAGCCGGGGGTGGTGGTTTTGGGCCTCCGCCAGCTCCCCCACCCGCTGGACGAAGGCCAGGGCCTCTTGGAAGTTGGCAAAGCGGAAGGTCTTAACCAGGCGCTCAGGGTCTTGTTGGATCTCCCAGTCCATGCCCCCAGGGTAAGGGAAAGGCCCAGACCCCATGGGGTCTGGGCCCTCTTTTGGTTGCGGGGGCGGGATTTGAACCCGCGACCTTCGGGTTATGAGCCCGACGAGCTACCAGGCTGCTCCACCCCGCGTCGCCATCCTTAACTATAGCGGGAAGAAGGGGCTATGTCAAGCACCTTGCCCGGGTTCAGGAGCCCCTCGGGGTCGAGGAGGGCCTTTAGTTTTCGCATCCACTCCAGGGCAGGCCCGTGCTCTAGGGGCAGGTACTTCTTCTTCCTCAGGCCCACCCCGTGCTCCGCGGTACAGGTACCCCCAAGCTCCAAGGCCCTTCGCACCAGGGCCTCGGCGTAGGCCTCCGCCTTGGGGTAGTCCTGGGGGAGGACGGGGACTAAGGTGTGGAAGTTTCCATCCCCCACGTGGCCCAGGATGTTGCCCGTAAGGCCCATCTCCTCAAGGAGCCCTTGGGCGTAGCGCACCATCTCGGGTAGGCGGGAGAGGGGAACGGCCACATCGGTGATCACGAAGCGGTGGCCGGGGAAGAGGTGCACCAAGGCCCAGTAGGCCTGGTGGCGGGCCTCCCACTGGCGTCTGCGCTCCTCCTCGGTCTTGGCGGCCTCCACCTCCAAAGCCCCTGCCTCTCGCATGATGCTAAGGGCCAGGGCGCTTTCCGCCTCCAGGGCCTCCCGGGTGGAGGAGTGAAACTCCAGAAAGAGGGCCGGCTTCTCGGGAAAGCCCGCTTGTAGGTAGCGGTTTAGGGCCCTGAGGGCCAGCTCGTCCAGTAGCTCCAGCCGGGCCACGGGAAGCCCGCTGGCCATCACCCGGTAGCTGGCCAAGGCGGCCTCCTCCACCCCGGGGAAGAAAACCCTTAAGGTGTGGATGTGTTCGGGCAGGGGCTGGAGCCTAAGGGTGAGGCGGGTGATGATGCCCAAGGTCCCCTCCGAACCGAGGAAGAGGTCCTTTAGGTCGTAGCCAGCGCTGGCCTTACGCACCCCCCGGCCCAGTTCCAATACCTCCCCGTTGGCCAAGACCACCTGGAGGGCCAAAACATTGGCCCGCATCCCCCCGTAGCGCACCGTGGTGGTGCCGCTGGCATTGGTGGCGGCCATGCCGCCCAAGGTGGCGTCGGCCCCGGGGTCCACGGGGAAGAATAGCCCCGTGCCCTTAAGGGCCTCGTTGAGGGCCTTGCGGGTGAGGCCAGGCTCCACCACGCAAAGGAAGTCCTCGGGGCGCACCTCCAGGATGCGGTTCATGCGGCTGAAGTCTAGGCTCAAGGTTTCCTTAAGGGGGTAAAGGTGCCCCTCGAGGCTGGTCCCTGCCCCAAAGGGAATCACCGCCAGGCCCTTCTCCCTGGCAAATCTCAAGGCCTCTTGCACATCCGCCACGCTTTCCGGGTAGACCACCGCCAAGACCTCCCCCTCCTCGGGGTACCCCTCGTCCCGCCCGTGCCGGCGGCGCTCGGAGGGGGAGGTGTCCACCTTGCCCGGGAAAAGGCGCCTTAAGGCTTCCAGGGTGTCCATGGAGGCCAGTTTAGTCCGGCTTGGCGTCGGGGAGAAGGGTTTCCCCAACCTTTTTCGGCGTGAAGAAAAGAGGCCCGGGTCCCTCTCCACCTGGGCCTCGCGGCCAAGAGGGCCTTTCTACTCCTCGCCCTTAAGGATGGCCTCAATCCGCTCCAGGGCCTCCTGGGGCAGGTCCACCCCGGCGGCCCCCAGGCTTTCGCGAATCTGCTCGGGCCGGGTGGCCCCGGTGATGGCGCTCGTGATCCCGGGAAGCCTGAGCACCCAGGCCAGGGCCAGCTGGGTGCGGGTGAGGCCCAGCTCGTCCGCCACCTCCTTGAGCCTTAGCACCTTCTTCCGGTTTTCCTCCGTGAGGAAGCGCTCGGCGAACTGGGGGTAGCGGGCGAAGCGGCTTTCCGGCGGGATGCCTTGGTCGTACCGTCCGGTGAGCATGCCCATTGCCAAGGGGCTCCAGACCACCAGGCCCATGCCGAATCGCTGGGCCTCGGGGAGGATCTCCCCTTCCACCCGCTCGCGGTAGAGCATGGAGTACTGGGGTTGCTCCACCACGGGCGGGTGGAGGCCGTTTTCCCGGGCGAAGGTCACCGCCTCAGCAACCCTGGCGGCGGGCCACTCCGAGGTACCCCAGTAGAGGGCGTAGCCCCTTTCCACGATGGTGTGCATGGCGTAGACGATCTCCTCCATGGGCACCTCGGGGTCATAGCGGTGGGCGAAGAAGAGGTCCACGTACTCGGTCCTTAGGCGCTTTAAGCTTTGGGTGATGCTTTCCAGAAGGTGCTTGCGGCTTAGGCCCCGGTCGTTGGGGTCTTCCGACATGGGCCAGTAGGCCTTGGTGGAGAGGACCAGGGTGTGCCGGGGAAACTCCCTGAGCACCTCCCCCATCACCTCTTCCGCCAGGCCCCGGGCGTAGACGTCGGCGTTGTCAAAAAAGTTCACCCCGCCCTCGTAGGCGATCTTGACGATCTCCCGGATGGTTTCCTTGTCCTTCACCACATCCCCAAAGGTGACCCAGGCCCCCAGGGAGATCTCCGAGACCTTCAGGCCCCACTTGCCCAGTTTGCGATAGTGCATCTCACCCATGGCTACCGGAGTTTACCCCTCGAGGCGGAGATTGACCAGCGGGTCAGTCCCCCACCTCCAGCTCCCCTCCCGGGGCCTGGAAGCCGATCCGCTTGTGGGTGCCGTCGCAAAAGGGCTTGTTCCCCGAGCCCCCACAGCGGCAAAGGGAGACCCTTCCTTTCCGCACTTCCTCCCGCTCCCCTACGCGCACCACGATGCGCTGGCCCTCCAGGCGGATGGGCCCGTTTTCCACGAACACCAGCCTCATAACCCCCATGATAGTGGTATACTCGGTCCAACTATGAAACGCCTCTTACGGGTTTTGGCCTGGCTTTTGGGTCTGGCCATCCTGGCGGTTTTGGGGGTGGGCTTGGCCGCCTACATCACCCTGCGGGCTTCCTTGCCCCAGGTGGAAGGGAGGCTGGCTCTGAAGGGGCTTTCCGCTCCCGTGGAGGTGGGGCGGGACCCAGGGGGGGTGGTGCGGATCCGGGCCCAGACCCTAAGGGACCTCCTCTTCGCCCAAGGATTCGTTCACGCCCAGGAAAGGCTTTGGCAGATGGAGTTCCAGCGCCGGGTGGGCCAGGGAAGGCTTTCCGAGGTGCTGGGGGAGGCCACCTTGGCCCAGGACCGTTTCCTGCGTACCTTTGGCTTTTACCGGGCGGCCCAAGGGGCCTACGAGAGGCTTTACCCTGAGGAAAAAGAGGCGGTGGATGCCTACGTGGCCGGGGTGAACGCCTTCTTGCAAAGCGGGGCACCCCTGCCCCCCGAGTTCCGCCTCCTGGGCTTCCGCCCTGAGCCCTGGACGGGCCCCGACGTCTTGGTCTGGGCCAAGATGATGAGCTTTGATCTTTCCGGGAACTGGGAGGAGGAGCTTTTGCGCCACCGCCTCTTGGCCCGCGGGATAAGCCCAGAGAGGCTACTAGAGCTCATGCCCCCTTATCCCGAGGACGCCCCCACCATCCTGCAAAGCGAGGACCTGAGGCTTCCTCTAAAGCGGGAGGAAGCCCCAGTAGCCCTACTTCAGATGGCCCCGCCGCGTTTCCTCGAGGCCAGCAACAACTGGGTGGTGGCGGGAAGCCGCACGGTCACGGGGAAACCCTTCCTGGCCAATGACCCCCACCTGCGCCTTGGGGCTCCCAGCCTCTGGTTCCTCATGGCCCTGGAAGCCCCCGGCTACCGGGCCATCGGGGCCAGCCTCCCCGGGGTTCCTGGAATCGTCATTGGGCGCAACGACCGCATCGCCTGGGGGGTTACCAACGTGGGGGCGGATGTACAGGACCTCTACCTCCTGGAGGACGTGGAGGGGAAAGGATACCGCTACAAGGGGCGGGTGGTTCCCTACCGGGTGCGGGAGGAGAGGATCCCCATCAAGGGGGGAAAGGAGGAGGTCCTTCGGGTGCGGGAGACGGTCTATGGGCCGGTGATCACCGACGCCCTAGAGAACCCTCCCCGGGTTCCCATGGCCCTTCGCTGGGTGAGCCTGGATGAGGAGGACCACATCCTCATGGCCTATCTGGGGATCAACCGGGCGCAGAACTGGCAGGAGTTCGTGGCCGCCCTAAGCCCCTACTCCGCCCCCAGCCAAAACTTCGTTTATGCCGATGTGGACGGCAATATCGGCTATATCGCCCCCGGGAAGTTCCCCATCCGCAAGGAGGGGCACACGGGCATGGTGCCGGTCCCGGGAAACGGGGAATGGGACTGGCAGGGCTACCGCAAGTCGGAGGAGTGGCCCAAGGTGCTGAACCCCAAGGAGGGCTTCCTGGTCACCGCCAACAACAAGGTCACGCCCCAGGGCTTCCCCTATGCCCTCACCCACGACTGGGCCGAACCCTACCGGGCAGAGCGCATCCGGGAGCTCCTCCTGGCCAAGGAAAGGCTTGCCCTCGAGGACATGCAGGCCATGCAACAGGACCAGAAGACCCTCCTCTTCCGGGATTTCCGGCCAGTCCTGGAGCTTCTCAACCCCCTATCCGAAAGAAGCCGGGCCTTTCGGGAAAGGCTTTTGGCCTGGGATGGGGTGATGGGCCAAAACTCGGAGGAGGCCCTGGTCTTCGCCCTCTGGTACACGGAGCTCACCCGCCTGCCGAGGGGAGAGGTGGGGGAGGAGTTCTGGGACCAGCCCCGGTATCTCCTCAAAGCCTTGCGGGAGGGGGACAAAAACTGCGACCAACCGGAAACCGAGTACCGGGAATCCTGCCTGGACTTTGCCGCCTTGGCCTTGGAGAGGACCTTGGACCGGAAGGAAGGCCTGAGGGTCCGCTCCTGGGGGGCGGTTCACCAGGCCACCTTCCCCCATGCGGTCCTCACCCACACCCCCTTGAGGCGGTTTACGGACCGCAGGGTTTCCTTTGGCGGGGACCGGTACACGGTGAACGTGGGCCCCTTTGACCCGAAAACCCTCCTCATGTCCCACGGGCCCAGCTATCGGCAGATCGTGGACCTGGCCCATCCCGAGGCCTCCCTCTTCATCCATCCCATGGGCCAGACGGGGCATTTCCTTTCCCCCCATTACGCCGACCTGTTGCCCCTTTGGGCTAGGGGAGGATACCTGCCCATGGCCTTCACCGCCCCGGGCCGGGAAAGGGTGTTGCTTTTGGAGCCTGGGCGCTAGCCGAAACCGCCTTACGGGGAGGTGTTTTCCTCCCCGTTCTCCATCTTGCGGAACTCCCCCAGGACCTCCCGCACCCGGTCGTGGACCCAGTAGGCCTTGCGGCCGAAGAGAAGCTCTATGGCCTGGTCCACCTCCTCCACCGCGTAGAGGTGGAAGCGCCCCTTCTCCACCGCTTCCACCACCTCCTTCCGCAGGGTTAGGTGGGGGAGGTTGGCCTTGGGGAGCACCACCCCCTGGCTTCCCGTGAGCCCCAGGGTCTGGCAGACCCGGAAGAATCCCTCCACCTTCTCCGCCACCCGGCCCACGGCCAGGACCCTCCCTGTCTGGTCCACTGCGCCCGTGACCGCCAGGTCCTGCCTTAGGGGAAGCCCCGAGATGGCGGAAAGTACCGCCAAAAGCTCCGCAAGCCCTGCGGAATCCCCCTCTATTCCCCCGTAGCTTTGCTCAAAGACCAGGCTCACCGTGGCGGAAAGGGCCCCCAGGCTGGCGTAGGTTCCCCGCAGGTAACCCGCCAGGGTGAGGACCGCCTTGTGGAAGACCTGCCCCCCCAGGCCCACCTCCCGGTCAATGGAGAGGATGCCCTCCCGTCCGGGGCCCGCCTGGGCGGTGATGCGCACCGGCCGCCCCCGGGGCAGGGGTCCTTCCACCACCACCAGGCCGTTGATTTCGCCCACCCGCGTGCCTTGGACCTCGAGGGCCACCACCCCTTCCTCCAGGTCCTTCAGGTACAGCTCCTCCTCCAGGCCGAACCGCTCCTCCCTGGCCAGGAGGGCCTTTTCCACCGCCTCCCGGTCCAGGGGGCGCTTGAGGGCCGAGGCTTCCTGGGCCAAGTCCAAAAGGCGGTAAAGCCTGGCGTCCAGGCGTTCCTTGTGCCCGGTCCAGCGGCGGGCCTCGTCCGCCAGGGCGGAGAGGCCCTCGGGGGTCAGGGCCACCCCCTCGGCCTCCAAAAATCCCCCCAGGTAGGCCACGTTCTCCTCCGTGTAGGGGATCTCCGGGCTGAACTCCACGCGGAAGGGGAAAAGCTCCAGGAATTCCTCGTCTTCCTCCAGGAAGGCGATCACCTCCGGGGGGCCCACCAGGAAGACCTGGGCCTTGAGGGGGGCGGGTTGGAGGCGGGGGCCCTTGACCTCGGGCCGGGGGGAGAGGGGCTCCACCTCCTTTGTGGCCAAGGCCCGCTTCAGGGGGGTGTAGCTTCCCAGTTCCCAAACCCGGTGGGCCTCGAGGACCAGCACCCCTCCCGTGGCCCGGTGCAGGGCCCCGGGGCGCAAAAGCCCCAGGTGGGTGGAGAGGAGGCCCTCTTGCATCTCGTACTCCAGGTGGCCAAAAAGCCTTTCCGGGCTGGGGTTGGGCTCATAGACCACCCGTTCCCCCCCCTCAACCAGAAGCCGGGGCAGGAGCCTTTCCAACTTGAGGGCCTCCTCCAAGGCGGCGGCCCGGAGCAGGGTTTCCGTGATCCAGTCCAGGTACCGGCCCGCCTGGGGGAAGCGCCCTTTAAGCTCCTGGGCCTTGGGCAGGAGGAAGCGCTCGGCGAAGCCCCGCCTTAGGGCGGCCACCTCCGCCTCCGCCCGCTGCCGCACGTCCACATAGGCCAAAATGGTTTCCTCCAGCTTGGCGGAAAGCTCGGGAGGCATGGGGCCCCTTCCCGATAGCCTGAGGCCCTCTTCCCCCTCCAAAAGGGCAAACCCGTACCCCTCCGCCTCCTGGGCCAGGGCCTTCAGGAGGGCTTCGGCCTCCTTCTCGTGGCGGGATTCCACCAGGCTTTTGGCGTAGAGGAAGCCCTTTTCCCGGAAGAGGGCGGGGGTGAACTCGGCGAGGAGGGCCTCCACCCCCTCCACCAGGGCCCGGCCCTGCCCCTCGGGGAGGAGAAGGGGGAAGGCCTCTTCCCCCAGGGGAAGGTAGACCAGCTCCTCCTTGGGGAAGGGGCGGCCCCTCAGGTAGGCGAGGAGGCGCTTCCGTTTGCCGAGGCCGCTTGGTCCCACCAAATAGCCGTGCCCTCCCTGGCGAAAGGCGGCCTCGAGGGCCTTTAAAGCCCGCTTTTGGCCGAAGAAGGGGGGGGCGGGCTTGGGCTCGGTGGGTGGGGTGAACCAGGAGAGCGCGCTAACCCGCATCGGGCTCACTATACCCGGACCTTTGTCCTAGGGGCCTAGGGTAAACTGACCAAATAAAGGAGGGATTTCATGGTTAAGGTGGAGGTTCTGGGCATGATCCTGGCGGGGGGGCAGGGGAGCCGCCTTTACCCCCTGACCGCCAAGCGGGCCAAGCCGGCGGTGCCCTTCGGGGCCAAGTATCGGATTATTGATTTTGTCCTGAACAACTTCGTAAACTCGGGCATCTACTCCATCTACGTGCTCACCCAGTTTAAGGCCCAGTCCCTCACCGAGCACATCCAGCGCTACTGGCGCTTCGGGGCCTTCCTGGAGGACCACTTCATCCTCCTGGTGCCCGCCCAGATGTACCGCTACGAGGAGCTGGGCCCCGTGTGGTACCGGGGCACCGCCGACGCCATCTATCAGAACCTGCACCTGGTGCACAACCATGCTCCGGAGGCGGTGGCCATCTTCGGCGGCGACCACATCTTCAAGATGAACGTCCGCCACATGGTGGAGTACCATTACGAGAAGCGGGCCGACATCACCATCGCCGCTTACCCCGTACCCGTGGAGGAGGCCCGGCGCTTTGGGGTTTTGCAGGTGGACGAGGAGTGGCGCATCACCGAGTTCCAGGAAAAGCCCCAAAGCCCCAAGCCCATTCCCCGCAAGCCCCACCTGGCCTTAGCCTCCATGGGCAACTACATCTTCCGCACCGAGGCCCTCTTTGAACTCCTGGAGGCCGACGCCAAGGAGAGCGCCTCCAGCCACGACTTCGGCAAGGACGTGATCCCTAGGGCCCTCAAGGAGGGGTATCGGGTCTTCGCCTACGACTTTCACCGCAACCCCATCCCCGGCCAGGAGGGTCCCAACCTGTACTGGCGGGACGTGGGTACCCTGGACGCCTACTTTGAGGCCAGCATGGATCTGGTGAAGGTGGTCCCCGAGTTCGACCTCTTTAACCCCGAGTGGCCCTTAAGGACCGCCAACCTCTTCAGCCCCCCCGCCAAGTTCGTCCACGAGACGGGGGAACGTATAGGGCGGGCGCTGAACAGCCTTCTGGCCGGTGGGGTCATCGTGAGCGGGGGGACGGTGCGGGAGTCGGTCCTCTTCCGGCGGGTGCGGGTGAACTCCTACAGCCTGGTGGAGCGCTCCGTCCTCTTTGACGACGTGGAGGTGGGCCGCTACTGCAGGATCCGCAACGCCATCATCGATAAGGACGTGAAGATCCCCCCCCATACCGAGATCGGCTATGACCTCGAGGCCGACCGGGCCCGGGGGTTCACCGTGACCCCGGAAGGGGTGGTGGTGGTGCCCAAGGGGTACCGCTTCTAGCCATGGAGAAGCATCCGGGTAAGCTTTTCTACCGCCTTTCCCGCCTGGCCCAAGGGGAGGAGCTTCCCCTAAAGCGGAAGCCCAAGTCCAAGGTTTACGCCAACCCCCTGGAAACCCAGGCCCTGCCTACCTTCCGGGAGGAGGGAGGGCCGCCCTTGTTCCGGGTTCTTTCTCAGCTCAGGCCCTTCCTGCCCGAGGTGGGCTCGGCCCTGACCCTGAAGGACCTTTCCCAGGTCCTCTATCCCCTGGCGGAGCGCTCGGGAAGGCGGGGTTTCCCCTCGGCGGGGGAGGCCTACCCCTTGGAGGCCTACCTGGTGGTGCGCCGGGTGGAAGGGGTTTTCCCGGGGGTCTACCACTACTTCCCCAAGGAACACCAGCTCTTCCAGATCGCCGCCAGGGTGGAGGAGGCCTCCTGGTCGGAGGCGCTTTTGGGGCTTGGCCTCGAGCAGGTGGCGGCCCTTTTGGTCTTTACCCTGGTTCCGGAAAGGAGCGAGGCCCTGTTCGGCCTCAGGGGATACCGGTATGCCCTTCTGGAGGCGGGCTATGCGGCGGGCCTGGTGCTCCTTGCCGCCGTGGGCCAGGGGTTGGCCGCGTACCCCGCGGAAACCTTTTATGATGAGATGGTGGCTCACCTCCTGCGGTTGCCCGAGGGGGAGTACCCTGGGGTGGTGGTGATTCTGGGACGTTAAGCGTATTTGGGGAAGGTATTATGGCGCGGATTCTCTTGGTGGAGGATGATCCCCAGGTGGGGGAGCTGGTCAAGAGGTTTCTGGAAAAAGAGGGGCTTTTGGTGGTGTGGGCCCGCACGGGGAGGGAGGCCTTACGGCAAGCCTGGGAAGGGGCCAGGCCGGACCTGGTGGTCCTGGACCGGGGCCTTCCCGACCTGGAGGGCCTCGAGGTCCTCAAGTCCTTGCGGGACCTGGACCCAATGCTTCCGGTTTTGCTCCTAACCGGTAAGGCGGACGAGGATAGCCGGGTGGAGGGCCTTTTAGAGGGGGCGGACGATTACCTGGGCAAGCCCTTTTCCCTGAAGGAGCTTTTGGCCCGCATCAAGGCCCTCCTGCGCCGAAGCGGCAAGGAGGGAAGACGGCATTTCGGTCCTTTGGAGCTGGACCTGGAGGCCAAGAAGGCCTACCTGGAAGGAGAGCTCCTGAAGCTTTCCGCCACGGAGACCAAACTGCTTTTCGCCCTGGCCCAGGCCCCGGGAAGGGTATACACCCGAGAGGAGCTTTTGGAAAGGGTCTGGGGGCCCGAGTTTGAGGGCTCGGAGCGGGTGGTGGACGCCTATATCCGCCTCCTTCGCAAAAAGCTCAAGGACGATCCCCAAAGCCCCCGGTTCATTGAAACCGTGGTGGGGATGGGTTACCGCTTCCTGGGCCAGTGATGGAGCGGGTGTTTGTGTACGGCACCCTAAAGCGGGGGGAAAGGAACTACCCCTTGGTGGAAAGCCGGGTGGTAAAGGTCCTGCCTGGGTACGTGGAGGGGTTTCAGCTCTTTCACCTGGCCGAGGGGCCTAGCCGTCCATACCCTTATCCCGGCATGGTTCCCGGGGAGGGAAGGGTCTATGGGGAGGTCCTCTTTGTGCCAGAGGAGGTCCTCGCCCTATTGGATGAGCTGGAGGAGGAGGGGGTGGAGTACCGGCGGGTTAGGGTTCTGGTGGAAACGGGGGAGGGTCCCCTTCCCGCCTGGACCTACGTTTACCAGGGGGACCTCGAGGGGGCGGTTTGGCTGCCCCAGGGGGAGTGGCAGCCCTAGCCTTCCCCCGGTTCGGGAAGGGCGGGAAACCCCTCCCCAAGGGCCCCTCCTGCCAGGCGCGGGTCCAGGGTTACGAAGGCAAGGGGCCCCGGCCGGCCACCCAGGCCCTAGCCCGCTGAAGGGCATCTTCGGTTCGCAAGGGGTGGGCGAAGAGGAGGCGGCGCGCGGTTTTCCGCACCTCCCTTAGGGGCGGGGAGAGGTGGGCCGTGGCCTGGCTCACCGATACCCTGCGCATGGGATTATGGTCCATATACTAGGACCATGAAGGTCCTCATGGCGGCCCCTGAGGCCTATCCCCTGGTGAAGGTGGGGGGGCTTGCCGATGTGGTGGGGGCCCTGCCCAAGGCCTTAAGGCCCTTGGGGGTGGAGGCCACGGTGCTCCTCCCCTGGCACCGGGGGCTCGAGGCCCAAGGGGTGGGGGAGGTGGCCTACGCCTTTGCGGGCCGGGAGGAGAGGGCGCCTTTAGGGGAGCGGGTGGAAGGGGGGGTGCGGTTTCTCCTCCTTGCGGTGCCCGGGTTTGAACGTGACCGGGTCTACGGCTACCCCGACGACCCCGAGCGCTACCTCCGCTTTGCCGTGGCGGCGGGCCAGGCGGCCCAGGGGTTTGACCTGGTCCACGCCCACGACTGGACGGCCGCGCTCCTTGCCCTGACCGCCCCTGTGCCTGTGGTCTACACCATCCACAACCTGGCCCACCAGGGCCTTTTGGACCCGGCCCTCTTCTTCCACTGGACGGGGCTTCCTTGGAGCCTTTTCCATATGGAGGCCCTGGAGTTCCACGGCCAGGTGAACCTGATGAAGGGGGGCATCGTCTTCGCCCGGGCGGTGACCACGGTGAGCCCCTCGTATGCGGAGGAGATCCAGACCCCGGAGTTCGGCATGGGGCTGGATGGGGTGCTGAGGCGCCATAGGGGCAAGCTTTTGGGCATTCTGAACGGATTGGACCTGGAGGTCTTTGATCCCGCCCGGGACCCCCACCTTCCTGCCCCTTACTCCCGGGAGGATGTGAGGGGCAAGGCCCTGGCGCAAAAGGCCCTCTCTGAGCGCACAGGGCTAGCCCGGCCCCTTTTGGCCTATGTGGGCCGGGTGGATGGACAAAAGGGACTGGATCTGATCCTGGAGGCCATCCCACGTTTTAAGGAGCTGGGCTTTCGCCTCCTGGTCCAGGGGGTGGGGGAGGAGGGTCTGGCGCAAGCCCTGAGGCAAGCGGAGGAGGGGAATCCCGGCTTCGTACGCTTTGTGGAGGCCTACGACGAGGGCCTGGCCCGCCTGGCCTACGCGGGGGCGGACGCCCTTTTGGTGCCGAGCCGCTTTGAACCCTGCGGCCTGGTGCAGATGATCGCCCAGCGCTACGGCACCCCGCCCGTGGCCCGGGCGGTGGGGGGGCTTAAGGACACCATAGAGGATGGCCGCACGGGGGTGCTCTTCCAGAGTTACCATCCCGAAGGCCTCCTCTACGGGGTCTTGCGCCTTTTCCGCTTGGGGCCGGAGGCCTTGGGCCTAAGGGGCATGGAAAAGGACTTTTCCTGGGAAAGGTCCGCCCGGGCCTACCTGGAGGTCTACCGAAGGGCCTTGGGCTAACATGGGGGGGATGCTTCAGGACCTCGAGGCCAAGGCCCTGGCGGGGGATGCGGAGGCCCAGGCCCTGGTGCACCTTCTCCGGCTCCTAAGGCGCAAGGCCTACCAGGAGGCCAGGGCCTATGCGGAGGGGTTCCCCGGGGAGCTTAGGGAGAGGCTTTTGGCCGGGCTTAGCCTGCTGGAGGAAGCCCCTGACCGCCTGGAGGACCCCCTCTTCGCCGCGGAAAGGGAGGTGCTCTTGGGGGTAAGGGCCGTGGGGGAGGGGAGGAGGGAGGAGGCCGAGGCCCGTTTTCAAAGGGCCCTGGCCCTGGACCCCTACCACCACCGGGCCCTCACTAACCTGGGCAACCTTTACCTGGAAAGGGGGGAGGTGGAGGCGGCCTTGGACCTTTACCAGCGGGCTTTGAAACTGGCCCCGGACGACCCCTTGGTCCACGAGAACCTGGCGGCCCTTTATAAGAAGAAGGGGGATCTGGACAGGATGGTGGCCCACCTGAAGCGGGCCACCCGCCTCAAGATGGGCCCACCTGTCTCCTTAGATCCCCTGACGGGAAAACCCAAGCGGTCTTTCCGCATCCCCCTTTGGGTGTGGGTTTCCCTCCTCGCCCTCCTGGCCTACCTTTTCCTGAAGAAGCCCTAGGGCCTGGTCCAAGGCGCTCAGGGAACGCCCTTCCGCAAGGAGGCGCCGCCAGAGCCGCCCCCCGGGTTGTCCCCGGAAGAGGTTCAGCATGTGCCTCAGCACCGCCCACGGGGGGGTACCCTTTTGCGCCTCCGCTTCCAGGTAGAGCCGCATGCGCGAGGCCACCTCGTGGCGGCTTGGCCTTGCCTCCATCCCGAACACCTGCCGGTCCGCCTCCGCCAACACAAAGGGGTCCTCGTAGACCGCCCGGCCCATCATGACCCCGTCCACCTTCCCCAGGTGGGGAAGGGCTTCCTCCAGGGTTCGCACCCCCCCGTTCAGGACGAAGGTGAGGTGGGGGAAATCTCCCTTGAGCCGGTGGACCCATTCGTGGCGCAAGGGGGGAACCTCCCGGTTTTTCCAGGTGGAGAGGTTAAGGAGGGCGCTCCGGGCGTGGACGATGAAGATCCGCACCCCCGTTTCCGCATAGCTTTCCACCCAGCGGGCAAGGCGGGGGTAGCTTTCCCCTTCCACCCCCAGGCGGAGCTTTACCGTGACGGGGATTGCCACCGCCTCCACCATGGCCTTAAGGATCTCCCTCACCCTTACGGGGTCCAGGAGGAGGCAGGCGCCAAACCCCCCTTCCTGGGCCTTTTCCGAAGGGCAACCCAGGTTAAGGTTCACCTCGTCGTATCCCCAGGCCTGGCCTATCCGCGCCGCCTCCGCCAGGCTCTTGGGGTCCGAACCCGCAAGCTGTAGGGCGATGGGGTGCTCCTCGGGGTGAAAGGCAAGAAGCCTTTCCGCTTTTCCCCGAAGCACCGCCTGGTCCACGGTCATCTCCGTGTAGAGCCTGACCTTGCGGCTGATCTGGCGGACCAGGTAGCGGAAGTGCCGGTCCGTCCGGTCCACCATGGGGGCCACGGAGAGGCGGTGGTCAGACACCCTGCAAGACCTCCTCCGGGGACAGGACCCGGGGTTGGCGGAAGGCGATGTCCTCCTCTTCCCCTTCCTCGATGACCTCGAGGCCCGGATTTCTCGCCTGGAGAAGCCCCACCAGCTCCTGCACCAGGTCCTCAGGGGCGCTGGCGGCGGAGGTGATGCCTACGCTTTCGGCCCCTTCAAGCCACTCCTCCTGGAGGTCCCTGGCGCTTTCCAGGCGGTAGGCCTTGCCGGTGAGGCTTTGGGCCAGTTCCAAAAGGCGCATGCCGTTGGAGGAGTGAGGGCTGGTGAGCACCAGGAAGAGATCCACATGGGGGGCGATGCGCCTGACCGCCTCCTGGCGGTTCTGGGTGGCGTAGCAGAGGTCCTTTCGCCGGGGCACCACCAGCTTGGGGAAGCGGGCCTTGAGGATTTCCACCGTCCTTAGGGTGTCCTCCACGCTTAAGGTGGTCTGGGTGAGGACCACCACCCGCTCCGGGTCAGGAACCTCCACCGTGCGCGGATCCGCCAGGCGGGGGTCCTTGCCCACGTGGGTGTGCACCGCCACCAGGATGGTCCTCTCTGGGGCCTCCCCGTAGGTGCCCTTCACCTCCTGATGGTCGGCGGAATCCCCCACCAGGAGGATCCAGTACCCTTCCTGGGCGTAGCGCCTGGCCTCGGTGTGCACCTTGGTGACCAGGGGACAGGTGGCGTCCAGGATGTGGAAGCCCATCTCCGCCGCCTGCCTGCGCACGGCCGGGGGGTGGCCGTGGGCGGAAAAGACCAGGGTGCCCGCCAGAGGCCTTTCCCAGCGAAGCCTCTCCAGCTCGGAGAGGTCCTCCACGAAGTGCACCCCCTTGGCCTTCAGCCGCTCCACCACCGCCCGGTTGTGGACGATCTCGTGGTACACCACCAGCTCCCCCTGGGGTTTCAGGGCCTCCGCCCAGCGCTCCACCGTCTGGATGGCCATCACCACCCCGGCGCAAAAGCCCCGGGGCCGGGCCAGGTACACCCGCTTGAGCCCCATGCCCCCCATTCTAGGCCTCCCCCTCGCCTTCCTTTGTGGCTTGGGCCAGGGCCATTTGCGCCATCTCCCGGGCGAAGGCGGTCCTGGCCCGTTCCAGGGCCTTCCTGGCGGTTTCCCGCCCCTTGCCCCCGGGGCGGAACCCCTCCTGGGCCAGGGCCAAAAGGGCCAAGGCGGTGGCGGGGAAGGAAAGGCCCTCCTTTTCCAGAAGCCCTAGGCCTTCCCCGTAGCGGTGGAGGGCCTCCCGGTACGCCCCCCTTAGGAGGGCTTGGCTCCCCTCCTGGAAGGCACGGGCGGCTTTCAGGAGGCCGTGTCCTTCCACCAGGGGTTCGCCTTCCTGGGCGGAGAGGTGGGCCGCCTCGAGGAGCCTTTCCAGGGCCAGGGTTCGTTCCTCCTCAGGCCGAAGGGGAGAGTATTCCCGCTGGAAAAGGGGGGCGAACCAGGAGAGGCGGAGGGGCTTGCTCAGGCGGAAGGTTTCCCCTTGGGCCTCCACCTCTTGGCCCAAGGCTTTTAGCAGGGGAACCAGCTTGGGGAAGCGGTCCCGCACCTCCTCCCGCCGGGCTTCCCCCCTTAAGGCCAGGAAAAAGAGAAAGGCCTCTACTCCTTCCACGCCTCCACTTCCTTGTAGTGCACCAAGGCGGCGAAGAGGGGAGAGGGCCCCTCGGCCACGGAAAACTTGACCTCCACCAGGATTACGTCCTCGGGAAGCTCCTCCACGAAGCGGTTAAGCCTTTCCTGGAAGATGTCGGGGTCGTTGGCGGTGATGACCTTAAAGCGCACGCCTTGCATGGCCCCATTATGCCCTGCGTTCCACCAGGGCGGTGAGAAGGTTTTGCAGATGGGAGGCGGCTCCCCGTTCGGGTAGGGTTTCCAGGTGGGGGATGAGAGTACCGAGGCCCTCTTGGGCGAGCCGTTGGGCTTCTTCCTTAGCCCAGGCCACCGCACCCGAGGCCAGGAGCCGCTCCCAAAGCCACCTCACCTCAGCCTCGGGCTTGGCCTCGCGGGGTAGGCCCAAGAGGGCCTTGGCCCGGGTGCGCTCCTCCTCGGGGGCTTCCTGAAGGTAGCGGATCAGGATCAGGGTGCGCTTGCCCTCGTGGAGGTCCCCGGCCAGCTCCTTGCCATAAGCCTCGTCCCCTTCCAGGTTGAGGACGTCGTCCATGATCTGGAAGGCGATGCCCAGCTTTAGCCCTGCCTCCTCGTAGAGGGCAGGGGGGGTTTTCCCGGAAAGCAGGGCTCCGAGCCTTAAGGGGGCCACGGCGGTGTAGTAGGCGGCCTTGTGGGCCACCATGCGGAGGTAATCCTCCGGGGCCAGGTCCAGACGGCCGGAAAGGGTCCACAGCAGGTCCAGGTGTTGCCCGTAGGCGGTGCGGTGCACCACCTGGTGAAACTCGGCCAGCACTTCCGGACCGAAGAGGCCCGCCCTAAGGCCCCTCAGCAAAAGCCCCCACATCTCCCCGTGCAGGGCATCCCCGGCGTTCAGGGCTAAGGGCATGGGGTAGAGGTGGTGGAGGGCAGGCCTTCCCCGGCGCTCCAGGGAGCCGTCCTCGATATCGTCGTGGACCAGCACCCAGTTCTGGAAAAGTTCCAGGGCCGTTCCTGCCCAGAGGCTGGCCTCGAGGGGGGCACCGTGGGCCAGCCCCGCGTAGACGGTAAGAAGCCCCCGGAGCATCTTGCCGCCCCGGGAGGGATACTCCCTAAGGAGCCGCTGGTAATCGGGATCTGGGTGGGCCAGGTGACCCAGGAGCCTTTCGTGGAGGGCATCCTTCACTTCCTGGGGGGAGGGCACCATGCTATACACTTTAGGCCATGCGCCGCTATGCCCTGGGCCTGTTTGCCCTTAACCTCCTCACCCTTCTTTGGGGCACCACCTTTGTGGTGGTCAAGGGGGCGGTGGGGGAGATGGCCCCAAGCCTCCTGGTTTTCCTGCGCTTTTTCCTGGCCAGCCTCTTCTTCTTGCCCTGGGCTTGGCGCCTCCCCAAAGGGGTGTGGGGACCGGGGATGGAGCTGGCCTTCTGGCTTCTTCTGGGCTATGCCTCCCAGGCGGTGGGCCTCCTGTACACCTCGGCGAGCCGCAGCGCTTTCATCACCTCCTTAAACGTGGTCTTGGTCCCCTTGATCCTGGGCCTGGTGGGCCGGAGGCTTGGGAGCGTGTGGCTGGTGGCCCTTTTGGCCTTTTTGGGCGTGGGGTTTCTCTCCTATGATCCCCGGCAACCCCCCTTGAACGTGGGGGATCTCTGGACCCTTCTCACCGCGGTCACCTACGCCCTTTACATCGTGCGCCTCGAGGTGCACGCCAAGGCCTTTCCCTCCTTACCCCTCACGGCGGTACAGATCTTCGGCACGGCGCTTCTTGCCCTGCCTTGGGCCTTTTGGGAGGGGGTGAGGTGGGAAGGCATACCCTGGGGTGCCGTCCTCTACCTGGGGGTGGTGGCCACGGCCCTCACCACCTGGCTCCAAACCTGGGGGCAAAGGTACGTGCCCGCCCCTCAGGCGGCTATCCTTTACACCATGGAGCCCGTCTGGGCTACCCTCTTTGCCTTTGCCGTTTTGGGGGAAAAGCTGGGCTTACTGGGTGGGCTCGGGGCCTTTCTGGTGGTCCTGGCCACCTTCCAGGCTATCCGCCGATCCCCAGCATGACCCGTTTCCTTAGGGTGGGGAGGGTGTTGCCGAAGGCGGGCTTGCGGTTGGTGGCGATCAGGATGGCATCCACCAGGGCCTCCACCGGTTCCTCTGCGGCAAAGGCCCAGGAGATATCCATCTCCAGGTCGGTGAGGAGGCAAGGCCTGAGCTTCTTGTCCGAGGTGAGGCGAAGCCGGGAGCAGTGGGAGCAGAAGGGCTCGGTCACGGGGTTGATGAACCCCAGGGTACCCTGGGCTCCGGGAATCCTGAAGACCCGCGCGGGGGAGGTGGGGTCGTGGGGGACGGGTTCCAAGGGGCCGTAGGCCGCCTCGATTCGTGCCCGGATCTCCTTCCCGGTCACAAAGCGGCGGCGGTACTCCTCGGGGTCGGAGTTGTCCAGGTGCATGTACTCGATGTAGCGCATGTGCAAGGGGCGGTCCAGGGAAAGCCGGGCCAGGGGCACCACCTCCTCCTCGTTCATCCCTCGGATGACCACGGCGTTGAGCTTGACGGGGTGAAGCCCTAGCTCCAAGGCGGTATCTATAGCTTGTAGGACCCGCTCCACCTTTCCCCCACGGGTGATGCGGGTGAAGACCTCGGGGGTGATGGCGTCCAAGGAGATGTTCACCCGGTTCAGGCCCGCTTGCACCAGTTCCTTGGCCCTTTTGGCGAAGAGGAGGCCGTTGGTGGTGATGGCCACGTCCTCGATGCCCTCCTTGCTCCGGGCCCGTTCGATCATCTGGGGAAGCTCCTTGCGCACCAAGGGTTCCCCACCCGTGAAGCGCACGGCGGAAAGGCCAAGGAGGGAGGCGGCCTCGAGGAAATGGTCCACCTCCTCCACCGTGAGGGTTCCCGGGGGCTCGGCCATCTCCAGCCCCAAGGGATGACAGTAAAGGCAGTGCAGGTTACACCGGGGGGTCACGGAGATGCGAAGGTCTTTGATAACACGCCCGTAGTTGTCCAGTAGCTTCATGCCTTTTCCCCCTTTGGGCCACCATACTACGCCCTGGGCCAGAGGGCAAGGGATAAAAAAACAAAACCCCAGGCTTATGCCTGGGGTTTTGCTGTGGAGCGGGAGACGGGACTTGAACCCGCGACCCCGACCTTGGCAAGGTCGTGCTCTACCGACTGAGCTACTCCCGCACGCGCCACATGCGGCGCGTAGTGTAAAAATCCCCCGCACCGACCTACTCTCCCAGGACCCTGCGGTCCCAGTACCATCGGCGC
>NZ_JAKTNU010000009.1:19523-71385 GCF_022760955.1 Thermus neutrinimicus | reverse complement strand
GCGGGTGCATCTCCAAGAGCTCCGCCGCCACAGAGATCACGTACACGGGACGGTCCTTGTCCATGGCCTTTAGCTCCCTCCGCTAAACCCTCCTAACCAATGCTATTATAAAGCAGGCACAAAACCTAGGCGCAAGGAAGCTTTCCTGGCCGCTTCCATCACCCGGGAAGCCAAGCGGTGGGCCTCCTCCAGGGAAAGGCGGCTGGCGGGGGCAGAGAGGGACAGGGCCGCCACCACCTCCCCCTCGGGGCCGAAAACGGGAGCGGCCACACAGCGCACCCCCAGCTCCCTCTCCTCGTTGTCCAGGGCGTAGCCCCTCCGGCGCACGGTTTCCAGCTCCCGCCTCAGGTCCTCGAGGCGGGTAAGGGTGGAAGGGGTGTAGGGGGTGAGGGGTAGCCCCTCGGGAATGCCCCGGAAGGCGAGAAGCACCTTCCCCACCCCCGTGGCGTGCAGGGGAGCCCGGCTTCCCGGAGCGGTGAAGAGCCGCACCAGCCTGGCCCCCTCCGCCTGGTCCAGATAGAGGGCCTCCCTCCCCGCCAGCACCGCCAGGTTCACGCTCTCCCCCGTCTCCGCCGCCAAGGCCTCCATCTCAGGATGCACCGCGAGGAGCAGGTTCTGCCTTGGATAAACCTGACCCACGGCAAAGGCCTTGGGCCCCACCCGGTAAACCCCCCTTTCCTCCTCCACAAAGCCGTGGCGCACCAGGGTCTGGAGGAGGCGGTAAAGGGTACTTTTGGTGAGTCCCGTCCGCTCGGCCAGGGGGGAAAGCCCCGCTTCCCTAAGCTCCGCCAAGGCCTCGAGGACGCTCAGGCCCCGCTCCAAGGTCTTCACCTCCTCGGCTCCTTTCCTCCTGGGTCGTGGCATGGGTCCCAGGCTAGCACCCCCTGGGTTATTTTTCAATATACAAAAAATCGTTTTGCTTCTTGACAAATCCTCACCCCCTCCCTTAGGCTCAAACCACCATGAAGGGCGTGGAAATCCTCAAAGACCATCCCCTCCTGGGAGAGGTGCTCACGGAAGAGGCCTTGGGGTTCGTGGCGGCCCTGCACCGGGAGTTCAACCCCGTGCGCAAGGCGCTTTTGGAGCGCAGGAAAACCCTTTGGGAAAGGTACAAGGCCGGGGGAAAACCGGATTTTCCCGAGGAAACCGCCTTCGTGCGGGGCGGGTCCTGGCAGGTGGCGGAGGCCCCGCCGGACCTTCTGGACCGCCGGGTGGAGATCACCGGTCCCGTGGACCGCAAGATGATCATCAACGCCCTGAACTCCGGGGCCAAGGTCTTCATGGCGGACTTTGAGGACGCCCTCTCTCCCACGTGGGACAACGTGATCCAGGGACAGAAGAACCTCTACGATGCCGTCCGCCGCCAGATCGACTTTGTAAGCCCGGAGGGGAAGGAGTACAAGCTGAGGGAAAAGGTGGCCACCCTGGTGGTCCGGCCTCGAGGCTGGCACCTGGTGGAAAAACACGTGCGGGTGGACGGGGAGCCCATCTCCGCAAGCCTCTTTGACTTCGGCCTCTACTTCTTCCACAACGCCCACGAGCTCCTGAGGCAAGGAAGCGGCCCCTACTTCTACCTGCCCAAGATGGAAAGCCACCTCGAGGCCCGGCTTTGGAACCAGGTCTTCAACTTCGCCCAGGACTACCTGGGCATCCCCCGGGGCACCATCCGGGCCACGGTGCTCATCGAGACCATCCTGGCGGCCTTCGAGATGGAGGAGATCCTCTACGAGCTCAAAGAGCACGCCGCTGGGCTCAACGCCGGCCGCTGGGACTACATCTTCAGCTGCATCAAAAAGTTCGCCACCACCGCCCCCATCTTCCCCGACCGGGCCCAGGTCACCATGACCGTGCCCTTCATGAAGGCCTACACCGAGCTTCTGGTGAAGTCCTGCCACATCCACGGGGCCCACGCCATCGGGGGCATGGCCGCCTTCATCCCAAGCCGCAAGGACCCCGAGGTGAACGAGAGGGCCCTAAAGCAGGTGCGCTCCGACAAGGAGCGGGAGGCCTCCCAGGGATTTGACGGCACCTGGGTGGCCCACCCCGACCTGGTGCCCGTGGCTCAGGAGGTCTTCGACCGGTACCTGGGGGATAAGCCCCACCAGAAGCACGTGCGGCGCGAGGACGTCCAGGTGAGGGCGGAGGACCTTCTGAACTTCCAGATCCCGGGGGGCAAGGTGACGGAGGCGGGCCTGCGCAACAACATCTCCGTGGCCCTCCAGTACCTGAACCAGTGGCTCCTCGGCAACGGGGCCGCCGCCATCTTCAACCTCATGGAGGATGCCGCCACCGCTGAGATCAGCAGGGCACAGCTTTGGCAATGGGTGCACCGGCAGGCCACCCTGGAGGACGGCCGCCCGGTCACCGCCGAGCTTTACCAGAAGATCAAGGAGGAGGAGCTGGCCAAGCTGGGCGGACGGGGGGTCGGCCGCTACAAGGAGGCCGAGGAGATCCTGGACAAGCTGGTCCTCTCTGAGGAGTTCATCGAGTTTCTGACCCTGGTGGCCTACGACTATCTGGATTGAGGCCAAGGGAAATGGGCCAGGAAGGGGCGGGGCAGGCCACACGCCCCTTCCGATAAACTTGAGGCAGGAGGTGGCAATGGGGTTCCTGGAAGAGCTTAGGGCCCTCTTTCCCCCGGGGAGGTTGCTGACCAGGGAGGCGGAGCTTGTGCCTTACGAGTCCGACGCCCTCACCGCCTACCGCAAGCGTCCTTTGGCCGTGGCGCTTCCCGAAGGGAAGGAGGAGGTGGTGGAGGCGGTGCGCCTTTGCTACCGCCACGGGGTGCCCTTCGTGGCCCGGGGAAGTGGCACCAGCCTCTCGGGAGGCTCCTTGCCCGTGGAGGGAGGCCTGGTCATCGCCCTCAACCGCATGAACCGCATCCTGCGCCTGGACCCCAAGGCCCGGATCGCGGTGGTGGAGCCGGGGGTGGTGAACCTGGAGGTTTCCCGGCAGGCGGCCCCCTTTGGCCTCTACTACGCCCCCGATCCCTCCAGCCAGCCCATCTCCACCATCGGCGGGAACGTGGCCTTCAACTCCGGCGGGGCCCACTGCCTGAAATACGGGATGACGGCAGGCCACGTGCTGGGCCTCGAGGTGGTCACCCCCAAAGGGGAGGTGGTGCGCTTAGGCGGGGAGAGCCTGGAGGGAGTAGGCCCCGATCTCCACGGCTTTTTCGTGGGCACCGAGGGGCTTTTGGGGGTAGCCTTGGAGATCACCCTGAGGCTTCTTCCCAAGCCCGAGGCCTACCACACCCTGCTGGCCGCCTACGGGAGCCTCGAGGCCGCCGGGGACGCCGTGAGCCGGGTGATCCAAAGCGGGCTTCTCCCCGGGGCCATGGAGATCATGGACCGCTTGGCCATAGAAGCCGCCGAGGCAGCGGTGAGGGCCGGCTACCCTCGGGTGGAGGCCCTCCTCATCGTGGAGCTGGAAGGCCCCAAGGAGGAGGTGGAAGAGGAGGCCAGGCTCCTGGCCCAAGTGATCAGGGAAAGCGGCGCCCTGGAGGTGCGCATCGCCCAAAGCGAGGCGGAGCGCCAGGCCATCTGGAAGGGGCGCAAGGCCGCCTTCAGCGCCGTGGGAAGGCTTTCCCCCGATTACATCGTCCAGGATGGGGTGGTGCCCCGAAGCCGCCTGGGGGAGGCCCTGAAGGAGATCGGAAGGCTTTCCCAGGAGTACGGCCTTAGGGTGGCCAACGTCTTCCACGCCGGAGACGGGAACCTTCACCCCCTGGTCCTCTACGACGGCAAGAAACCCGGACAGCTGGAGCGGGCGGAGGAGTTGGCCGGGGAGATCCTAAAGCTTTGCGTGCGCCTGGGGGGGTCCCTGACCGGGGAGCACGGCATCGGGGTGGAGAAGAAGGGGTATATGCCAAAGATGTTCGCTCCCGAAGACCTCCTGGCCATGGAACGGGTCAAGGAGGCCCTGGACCCCAAGGGCCTGGCCAACCGGGGCAAGGTGCTCCCAGGCTACGGGCAAAGCCCGCATCAAGGTGGCCTGAAAACTGACCTGGGAGAGCTCTATGCCTGAGGTTTTCGCTTCCTCTCTGGAAGAAGTGCAGGAAGCTGTGCGCACCCATGCCCGCCTGCGCCCCAAGGGGGGCGGGACCAAGCCCGCCCTTTCCACCCCCAAGGAAGGGGAGACCCTCCTGGATCTCTCGGGCCTCAGGGGCATCCTGGAGTATGCCCCCGAGGAGTTTGTCTTCACCGCATACGCCGGCACACCCCTTAAGGAGATCGAGGAAACCCTGCGGGCCCACGGCCAGTACCTGCCCTTCCACCCACCCCTGGCGGAGCAGGGGGCCACCCTGGGGGGCACGGTGGCAGCGGGGCTTTCCGGACCCATGCGGGAGCGGTTTGGGGGCTTGAGGGACTTCATCCTGGGGGTGCGCTTCGTGGACGGGGAAGGGAGGCTGGTGCGGGGCGGGGGCAAGGTGGTGAAAAACGCCGCCGGCTTCCCCTTCCACCGCCTCATGGTGGGTTCCCTGGGAACCTTCGGGGTCATGGTGGAGCTTTCCTTCAAGGTCTTCCCCTCCCCCAGGGCCACCCAAACCCTGCGGCTGGCCTATGGGAACCCAGGGGAGGCCCTTGCCGCCATGGAACGCCTCCGGGTACTTCCCCTGGACCTTCTGGCCCTGGACCTCATCCCCCCGGCCACCCTGGAGATCCGCCTGGGGGGGTTCCCCGAAAGCCTGGGGAAAAGGCTAAAGCGGCTACAGGAAATCCTGCAAAAGGAAGGCGAGGTGCTGGCGGAGGACGAAGCCCACTGGGAAGGGGTGCGAAACCTCCGCTTCCTGGAGGAGGCCCCCATCTGGGTCAAGGTTCCCTCCACCCTGGCCCTGGTGCCCAAGCTGGAAGGCCTGCCCCTGGGGCCCAGGCGGTACCTGGGGGGAGGGGAACTCCTCTATGCGGGGATGGAGGCCAAGGGACTGGAATCCCTCAGGCGGGCAGGGATTCCCCACCTGGTCCTAAAGGGCGCCCAGGACCCCCTCTTCCCCCTCCCGCCCGAAGCCTTTTTCCGCGAGGTTAAGCTGGCCCTGGACCCCAGGGGCCGTTTTCCCTTAGGGTGAGAGCATGCAGCACCGCATACCCGTGGAAACCCTGGGCAAGGAAGGGGAGGTGATGGCCCACGCCATAGAGGCCTGCGTGCATTGCGGCTTTTGCCTCCCCACCTGCCCCACCTACCTGGTCCTGCAGGAGGAGATGGACTCCCCCAGGGGGCGGATCTTCCTCATGAAGGAGGTCCTCGAGGGCAACCTTCCCCTGGAGGAAGCCCTTCCCTACCTGGATCGTTGCCTGGCCTGCCAGGCCTGCGTTACCGCCTGTCCCAGCGGCGTCCCCTACGGGGAGCTCATCGCCACCTTCCGCCTCCACACCGAAAAGAAGCGCCACCGCTACCCCCTGGAACTGGCCTATCGCCAGTCCCTCCTCCGCATCCTCCCCTACCCTGAGCGCTTTCGGCCCCTGGCCGGACTAGGAAGCCGGCTAAAACCCCTCCTGAAGCCCCTTCCCCTACCCAAGGCCCTAAAGGCCCCCATCGCTCTCCTTCCCGACCGCCTGCCGGAAAGGGAGTCCTACCAGGAGGTCTACCCCGCCAAGGGCCAAAGGCGGGCCAGGGTGGGAATCCTGCTGGGATGCGCCCAGCAGGTCCTGAGGCCCTCCATCAACCGGGCCACCATCCGGGTCCTCCAGGAAAACGGGGTGGAGGTATGGGTGGCCCAGGAGCAGGTCTGCTGTGGGGCCTTGAACCTCCACGCTGGGGACAAGGAGGGGGCCAGGGCTTTGGCCCGAAGGAACCTTCAGGTCTTCCGGGAGGTGGACTATGTGGTCACCAACGCCGCCGGTTGCGGCTCGGGGATGAAGGAGTATCCCCTTCTCTTCCTGGGGGAGCCCGAGGAGGAGGAGGCCCGGGCCCTGGCCGCCAAGGTGAAGGACCTCACCGTCATCCTGGAGGAGCTGGGCTTCATCCCCCCTCCCCCGCCCCCAAGGCCCCTCAGGGTGGCCTACCACGACGCCTGCCACCTGGCCCACGCCCAAGGGGTGCGGGAAGCCCCGAGGAGGATCCTGAAGGCATCCGGGGTGGAGGTGCTGGAGCCCAAGGAGTGGGAGATCTGCTGCGGAAGCGCCGGCACCTACAACCTTTTCCAACCGGAGATCGCCGAGGTGTTGGGCAGGAGAAAAGCGGAAAATCTCCAGGCTACCCAGCCCGACCTGGTGGTTACGGGCAACATCGGCTGCCTCACCCAGATTCAGGCCTACCTGGACCAGGGCATCCCCATTGTGCACACGGCGGAGCTTTTGGAGATGCTATATGCGGGTGGGGGCCTTGAGGAAAAGGAGACCAACGGGCTTGCTCTATAATCGGAGCATGGCCTCCACCATAAAGACATTCTCCAAGCAGAGGTGGACCCCTTTACCAAGGGGCATGCTCAAGAGGCTATCCATACCTATAGACGCTATGGCCGTGCGCAACACCCGGCAGGGCTCAACTTTGGCCATCGTTTAAGCTACGCCACGGCTCGCCTGGAAGGGATGCCCCTACTTTATAAGGGTGACGATTTCGCCCAAACGGATCCGGCCTAAAGGTGAAACTCCTTCTTCTTGCCACCTTCCACCAAGCCCTAAAGGAAGCCCACCCCTACCGCCTCACCCTTAAGGCCCTTCCCAAGGCCAAGCCCCACCTTATCCTGGCGGTGGGCAAGGGAGGGGCGTGGATGCTGAGGGCAGCCTTGGATCGCTACGGGGAGGTGCCCTATCACCTCACCCTGCCCAAGGGGCAGGACGCCTTGGGGCTAAGGGCGGTCTTCGCCGGCCATCCCCTGCCCGATGGGGAAAGCCTCAAAGCGGCCCAGGAGGTTTTGGAGCTCCTTAAGGGGCTTTCCCCCAAGGCCCGGGTTTTGGCTTTGGTCTCGGGTGGGGGAAGCGCCCTTTGGTGCCTTCCCCTGGGGATTTCCCTGGAGGAAAAACGGGTCTTGACGGAGGCCCTTCTAAAGAGCGGGGCCAGCATAAGGGAGATCAACACCGTGCGCAAGCACCTCTCCCAGGTGAAGGGGGGAAGGCTTCTAAAGACCACCCGGGCCCAGGTCCGGGTACTTCTCCTCTCCGACGTGCCAGGGGATGATCCCGGGGTCATCGCCTCGGGGCCCTTCCACCCCGATGCCAGCACCTACCTCGAGGCCCTCTCCATCCTGGACCGCTACGGCTTGGCTTTTCCCGAGGCCAGACGGGTGTTGGAAGAGGGACTGAGGGGCCGGCTTCCCGAAACCCTGAAGCCAGAAGACCCTGCCCTAAAGCGGCTCGCCTACCGGATCGCCGGGCGCAACCTGGACCTCCTCGAGGCCGCCCAAGAGTTCCTAAGGCGGCAAGGCCACCGGGCGGTGATCCTCTCGGACCGCTTCGGCGGCGAGGCCCGGGCCCTAGCCCGCTTCCATGCGGAGCTGGTGGAAACCCTTCGCGCCCACAGGCTTCCCTTCAAAACCCCCCTTTTCCTCCTCTCCGGGGGCGAGGCCCAGGTGCGGGTGAGGGGAAGGGGCAGGGGAGGGCGGAACCTGGAGTTCCTCCTTGCCCTCTACGCCCACCTCCAAGCCCCCCTCTACGCCCTGGCCGCGGATTCCGATGGGCTGGATGGAACCTCGGGCGCGGCGGGGGCCCTCCTCACCCCCGAGGTCTGGGACCTGGGCCTGGACCCGAGGCCCTTCCTAGAGGCCAACGACAGCCTGGGCTTTTTTGAGCGGGCGGGAACCCTCCTGCGCACAGGGCCCACCGGCACCAACCTCAACGACTTCCGCCTCCTCTTTGTGGACTAAGGGCGTGGAGTACCCGGAGCTGGAGCCGGTCCTTTCCGCCATCCTCAAAACCGTCCCGGTGCGGAAGATCATCCTCTTCGGCCTCTTCGGCAGCCGGGCCCGGGGGGAAGCCCGCCCAGAAAGCGATTACGACCTTCTCATCGTGGTGCCCCATGAGTACAAAACATGCGGGTCTGGAAAGACCTCTATGAGGCCACCAGTAAGGTCAAGAGGGACTTTAGCCTGGATCTTATCCTGGCCACCCAGGACGACCTGGAGAAGTATCAAAGTGCCTGGTTGACCGTCTACCCAAAGGCCCTGAGGGAGGGCCGGGTGCTCTATGCCGCTTGATGCTTAGGCACCTTTAGCTTGGCCCGGGCCCGCCCAGCCCGGAGGTGGTCTGGGAGGACCCGTGCTTTGACGTCCAGCAGGCCGCAGAAAAGGCCCTCAACGCACTCCTTATCGCCCTTGGCGTCCCTTTTCCCAAAAGCCACGACACGGCTTCTTCGGCTGATCCGTCCCCCCCTCCCGGTGCCCCCAGAGCTAGAAACCCTGGTGCGGCTTAACCCCTTCGCCGTGGCAGGCCGCTACCCGGGGGACCCCCCTGAGGCCACGGAAGAGGATGGGAAAGGGGCTCCTCTTCTCGCCGAGCAGGCCGTGGCTTGGGCGAAAAGGGTGCTTAACCGGCCATTGACCCCCCTCGCCTCGGCCCAAAAGGGGGTCCTTTGGAGCCCGTCCGTTAGCCCCTGAACTTTCCTCTACACTTAAAGCGAGGAGTGGCGTACCCGAAGCTGGCCCTTTCCGCCAGCCACAAGGTCGTCCCCCTGGGAAGCTTTCCCTCCACCATGGCTAGTCTTTACGTCCATGTCCCCTTCTGCCCCACCCTCTGCCCCTACTGCGACTTCCACGTGGTGCGCCGGGGCCCGGGGTGGGTGGAGGCCTACCTAAAGCGCCTGAAGGAGGAAGCCCAAAGGCTTAACGAGGTCCACCCTGAGCCCCTAACGACCCTTTACCTGGGCGGGGGAACCCCCAGCTACCTCAAAGACCGGGAGCTGGTGGAGCTCTTTCAGGCTCTCCCTTGGAGGCCCGAAGCGGGTGCGGAGGTGACCCTCGAGGCCAATCCCGGCACCTTAAACCCCGAACGCCTGGCCCTTCTAAAGGACCTGGGGGTAACCCGCCTCTCCCTAGGGGTGCAAAGCTTCCAGGACCGGGTGCTCAGGTTTCTGGGCCGGGCCCATGGGCGAAAGGGAGCCTTGAAGGCCGTGGAGTGGGCTTTGGAGGGGGGATTTAGGGTTTCCCTGGACCTCATCCTGGGCCTGCCCATGCAGGAGGTGGAGAAGGACCTAAAGGAGGCCGCCTCCCTGGGGGTAGGACACGTATCCGCCTACACCCTGCAGGTGGAAAAGGGTACCCCCTTTGCCCTTTTGGGCGTGAAGGAGGACCCGGAGCGGGAAGCCTGGGCCATGGAGAGGGCGGGGGAGATCCTGGAGGAAGCCGGCCTTGTGCGCTACGAGGTATCCAACTTCGCCAGGCCCGGCGAGGAGGCCCGGCACAACCTAGCCTACTGGCGGAATGGCTTCTGGCTGGCCCTGGGCCCCGGGGCCACCGGCCAGTACCCGGGCACAGCACCCGTCTACGCCCTCCGCCGCACCAACCCTCCCCTCCCCCGCTGGCTCCTGGGGGAGCCCCCTCAGGAGGAGGCTATCCCCCCCCTGGAGCATGCCAAGGAAAGCCTGATGCTGGGCCTGCGCCTGAGGGAGGGGGTGGATGTGGAGGCGGTGGAGGGGAGAACAGGCCTAAGCCTCTGGCCTAGGCTCCAGCCTGCCGCCGCTTCCCTGGCGGAAGAGGGCCTTTTGCAGGTGGAAGGCCCTCGCCTCAGACCCACCCGCAGGGCATTCCCCCTCCTGCACCAGGTGGTCCTGAGGCTATGGGAGGCCCTCGAGGACTAGGCGAAGGCCAAGGCCTCCCGCGCCCGGTCGGCCAGGGCGAAGAAGCGCTCCTTGGTAAGGGGGATTTTCCCCGTCACCAAGCCCTTCCCTGGCTCATAGTGGGCGTGCAGGTGGATGTGGGCCCGGGGAAGGCGGATGCCGATGCGCTTCAGCCTGGCGTGCCGGGGGGAGACGTCCGCCAGGAGAAAAGGCTCTCCCAAGGCGTCGGAAAGGGAGGCGGTCATGATGGTGGTGGGAAGGTCATAGGGGCGCTCCATGCGGTAGATGAAATCGGGGAAGTCCGCCTCCTTCTCAAAGCGGACCCCTTTCTCCTTGGCGTACTCCCGCATCCAGGAGAGGAGCTCCACCCAGGCCTCATAGAGTTCCCGTTCGTGCGCGGCGCTCATGGCCCGAGTATACCAGCCCCAGGGTCCTCTAGTAGAGAAACTCCCGGATGTCGTACCGGGCCACCCGCAGCCCCAAGCGGCGGAGTTCCCTGGCCCAGGCGGCAAGCTCCGCCTCCACATGGGGAAGGGGCTCTAGGCCCAGGAGAGCGTAGGGAGTACTAGGCTCCTCCTGGAAAGGGGAGAGGTAAACCACGTCCTCCTTCCCCAAAGGGAGCTGGGCCAAAAGCGCCAGGCTTTCCCGGCGGTGGGCCTCGGCGTAGGCCAAGCCCCCAGCTCCCACCATGAGGATGACCCCCAAGGAAAGCCCCGCTTCCTTCAAGGCCTTCACCAGGGGCAAGGCCTCCCGGGGATGCCCGGGCTTGTTAAGGAGGGTAAGCAAGGGAGCATGCCCGGTCTCCAAGCCGATGTACACCCGCCTAAGCCCTAAGGCCCTGAGCCTTTCCCACCAGGCAACCTCCTTCTTCAAGCCTGTAAAGAGGTCCAAAAAGCCCAGGATGGGCTCCCCGGGGAAGGCCCGGCGGGCCTCTTCCAGAAGGGAAAGGAGGGGCTCGCCCAAGGCCAAGGCATTGCCATCCCCCAGGAAAACCCCGCGCCTTAAAAGCCTTCCCCTTCCCAAAAGCTCCAAAACCCGCTCCCCATGCTCCCGGAAAGCCTCAGGGCTTCGCTTCCGAAAGGGGCGGTCCTGGTAGAAGGAACAGAAGGCGCACCGGTTCCAAGTGCACCCCGTGGTGGCCTGGAGGACCACGGAAAGGTAGGCATCCGGGGGAAGAATGCTCACGGGCCAGGCGTAGGCCCGGCGATAAGGGGTGGGGTCGGAAAGGGCCTCCGGGGTCCAGCGGAGGACCTCGGCCCGGCGCACGGGGTCTTGCAGGTGGGCATCCGCCAGCTCCAGGATTTCCCCATAGACCTCCAGGGCCTCCCCTTCCGCCAAACGGCGCCTTCTCCTCTCCCCTTCCCGGTGGCGCAGGTGCAGGCTTCCGTCCAAGGCCCGCTTGAAGGTAAGTCCCTGGCGGAAGTAGTGGTAGGGCCGGCCCTCCCGGTCAAAGGAGAGGACCCTGTCCCCCAAGGAGAGCACCGTGGCCTCCGGGCGCAAAAGCTCCACGTCCTTAGACTACGGGCTACCCGGGGATGAGGATTAAGGAAAATGACCAAGGGCAACCTCCTCGTGGGACCCCTCATCCCCCCTCGAGGCCCTTAGAATAAGCCCCGTGGTGCTCTCGGCCCTGAAGGGCCTCCTCTCCCCCGATACCCTCCCTCGCCTCACCCCCCTGGGCGGTTTTGAAGCCCGGGTGTACACGGATGGGGAAAGGGTCTACAAGGTATACCGGGCTGGCGAGGCTCACCTGGCAGCCCTCGAGGCGGAGAGGATGGCCCGCGCCGGCTTGGGAAGCTTTGTCCTGGGGGTGGCCCAGGTGGAGGGACAGGGGGTCTTGGTCATCCGCCGCTTCCCCGGAAAACCCTTTAGCCCCGAAGCCTTCACCCCCAAGGCCCTGGCTGCCCTCTCCCACCTCTTCCTCTCCCTCCACCGCCTCCCCGAGCCGGGGTACGTGGAGCGGGAGGAGCTTCTGGAGAGGCTAGAGCGCTTCGCCGAAAGCCTGGCCTCCGTGCCCGAAGCCCTTGCCCTCGCCAAGGCCCTCATGCGGGAGGTCCCCTGGGTGGCGGGGGTGGAGAAGCGCTTCTGCCATCGGGACGCCTGGGCGGGAAACCTCCTCCTCAAGACCCAGGAAAACCCCTCCCATGACGACCTCGAGGTGCTCCTGGTGGACTGGGTCCGCTCCGGCGGGGACGATCCCGCCCGGGACCTGGCCCTCCTCAAGACGGGAAGCCTGGACCTCTTGGGGGAGGGACGGGCCCGCGAGGCTCTTTTCCGCCTGGCGCGGTTGTACCCCAAAGAGGTGCGGGAGCGCCTGGCCTTTTACGTGCCCCTCACCTACCTCCACGACCTCCACTGGTTCCGCACGAAAAAACCCGAGGGTTTCCTCGAGGCCCTTTCGGAGAAGCTCCCCCGGGCCCTGGGCTTCTTCCAAGACTGCTTTCCCCCAAGAAACCGGGCGTGTTAGGCTTTGGGGGATGAGGATCACCCTGGTGGACCATCCCTTGGTCCAGCACAAGCTGGCCCACCTCCGGGATAGGCGCACGGGCGCCAAGGACTTTCGCGAGCTGGCGGAGGAGCTGTCCCTCCTCATGGCCTACGAGGCCATGAGGGACCTGGAGCTCACGGAAACCACCGTGCAAACCCCTGTGGCCCCCGCCCGGGTCAAGGTACTTTCCGGCAAGAAGCTGGCCCTGGTGGCCATCCTGCGGGCCGGACTGGTCATGGTGGAGGGCATCCTCAAGCTGGTGCCCCATGCCCGCGTGGGGCACATCGGCCTCTACCGGGACCCCGAGTCCCTCAAGCCCGTCCAGTACTACGCCAAGCTACCCCCGGATATCCACGAGCGCCGGGTCTTCCTCCTGGACCCCATGCTGGCCACGGGCGGAAGCGCCAGCCACGCCCTCACCCTGCTTAAGGAGAAGGGGGCCACGGGAATCAAGCTCATGTGCCTCATCGCTGCCCCCGAGGGCCTGGAGCGCATCGCCCAGGACCACCCCGACACCGAGGTGGTGGTGGCGGCCATCGACGAGCGCCTGAACGACCACGGCTACATCGTTCCCGGCCTGGGGGACGCCGGGGACCGGATCTACGGGACCAAATGACCGAGCTTCTCCGCAGGATAGGCATCGCCGAGCCCACGGGCACAGGCTGGCTCACCGTGGCCTTCGCCTTCCTGCTGGCCCTTTTCTTCACCTGGCGGTTCCTGCCCCAGGTGCGCCGCTTCGCCCTCAAGGTGGGTTGGGCGGACATGCCCAACGAAAGGCGCCTAAACCGGGAGCCCCTGCCCAACGCCGGGGGCCTGGCAGTCTACGCGGGGGTGGTGCTGGCCCTGGTGGTGGCCGCCTTCCTAAGGCCCATCCTGGTGGAACAGGTTCTTATCCAAATCCTCGCCATCCTCCTGGGAGGAGCCTGGCTGGTGCTGGTGGGCTTCATCGACGACCAGTTCGGCCTGCCGCCCCTCTTTCGCCTCTTCGTGCAGACCCTGGCCGCCCTCCTCCTCATGGCGGTGGGGGTGCGGTTCGAGGCCGCCTTCGGCACCCCCCTGGATCCCGTCTTGGGGCTTTTCCTCACCTGGCTCTGGGTGGTGGGGATTACCAACGCCCTGAACCTCATGGACGGCCTGGATGGGCTGGCGGGCGGGGTGGCGTACATTAGCGCCATGAGCCTCCTCTTCGTGAGCGCCCAGTTTCCCTACTGGGCGGCAGGCACCCTGGTCCTGGCGGCCCTGGCCGGGGCCGCCTTGGGCTTCCTGCGGCACAACCTTCACCCCAGCCGCATCATCCTGGGGGATGCGGGGGCCTACTTTCTGGGCTACACCCTGGCGGCCACCGCCCTCCTTGGCAACCTGAAGCTCACCACCTTTTTGGGCCTCCTCCCCCCAGCCCTCTTCCTCCTCCTCCCCATCCTGGACACCACCCAGGTGGTGGTGCGAAGGCTATTTCGGGGGCAAAACCCCCTTTCCACCCCCGGCAAGGACCACATCCACCACCGGCTCCTGGCCCGGGGGCTTTCCCAAAGGCGGGTGGCCTTCCTCCTGTGGGGGCTTGCCCTCCTCTTTAACCTTCTGGCCATGGTCTACCTGGGCATGCCCAAGGAGGCCATCCTGGCAAGCCTTTTCGCCACGGTTTCCGGCCTGGGGTGGGTGACCTACCGCCGCCTTAGGGCCCTTTGGAGGGGGGCAGAATAGCATGAAGCGCGTGGTTCTGGCCTTTGGCACCCGGCCCGAGGCCACCAAGATGGCCCCGGTCTACCTGGCCTTGAAGGGGTACCCCCACATCAAGCCCCTCGTCCTCCTCACCGGCCAGCACCGGGAGCAGCTGAGGCAGGCCCTGGGGCTTTTCGGCATCCAGGAGGACCGGAACCTGGACGTGATGCAAGAGCGCCAGGCCCTGCCGGACCTGGCAGCCCGTATCCTGCCCCAGGCGGCCAGGGCCCTCGAGGAGATGCGGGCGGACTACGTGCTGGTCCACGGGGACACCCTCACCACCTTCGCCGTAGCCTGGGCGGCCTTCCTGGTGGGGCTTCCCGTGGGGCACGTGGAGGCGGGCTTAAGGAGCGGCAACCTCAAGGAACCCTTTCCCGAGGAGGCCAACCGCCGCCTCACCGACGTCCTCACCGACCTGGACTTCGCCCCCACCCCCCTGGCCAAGGAGAACCTCCTAAGGGAGGGGAAGCGGGGGGAAACGGTCCTGGTCACCGGCCAGACGGGGGTGGATGCCGTGCTCTTGGCCGCCCAACTGGGCCGGCTCCCCCAGGGCCTTCCCCCAGGGCCCTACGTGACCGTGACCATGCACCGCCGGGAGAACTGGCCCATCCTTTCCGAGCTTGCCCGGGCCTTGAGGAAGGTGGCCGAAGCCTTTCCCCACCTCACCTTCGTCTACCCAGTACACCTTAACCCCGTGGTGCGGGAGGCGGTCTTTCCCGTGCTCAAAGGGGTAAAGAACTTTCTCCTCCTGGATCCCCTGGACTACGGGCCCATGGCCGCCCTTATGCGGGAAAGCCTCCTCCTCATCACCGACTCCGGGGGGCTTCAGGAGGAGGGAGCGGCCTTGGGGGTTCCCGTGGTGGTGCTCAGGAACGTCACGGAAAGGCCGGAAGGCCTCGAGGCGGGCATCTTGAGGCTGGCGGGCACCGATCCCCAAAGGGTTTACCTCACGGTGAGGGCTTTGCTGGAAAACCCCGAGGAGCTCACCCGCATGCGACAGGCCAAGAACCCCTACGGGGACGGGAAGGCGGGAATACGGGTGGCCCAGGGGGTGGCCTGGCGCCTGGGCCTGGGGCCTAGGCCGGAGGACTGGGCTCCCTAGGCCAGGGGCGTAGCCCGTAAAGCCCCACCATCAGCACCGCTCCTCCCAGGGCCAAGGCGGCCAGGCGCCCCCCGAGGAGCTCAAAGAGAAGCCCGGTGAGGTAGGCCCCAAGGGGCCCGGTGCCCAGCATCACCAGGCTGTACACCGCCATCACCCGGCCCCGGATCCGGTCGGGCACGGATAGCTGCACCAGGGTGTTGGCGTTGATGAGCACGGAGATCATGCCGAACCCTCCCAGGGCCAAAAAGAAGGGGGCCAGGAAGGCGTAGGGCAGGAAGAGGCCCAGGTGGGCCAGGGAAAGGAAAAAGACCCCTAGAAGAAGCCTGCCCGGTTTGGGCCGACCCGTGAAGGCCATGACCAAAGCCGCCCCCAGGGCCCCAAGCCCCACGCTGGACAGCAAGGCGCCATACCCGGTGGCGGAAAGACCCAGGACCAGCCGGGCATAGGCGGGCACCAGGGTCTGGAAGTTCATGCCCAAGAGGCTAGCGAAGAGCAAAAGCCCCACCACCCGGCGCACCAAGGGATGCTCCAGGACAAAGCGCACCCCCTCCTGGGCCTCCCGCCAAAAGCGGCCATTCCCTTCCTCCTCCCTGGGGCCCAGGGAGGTTCGGCGCAGGACCAAAAGAAGGGGCAAAAAGGAAAGGGCATTGGCCAAATAGGCCACCCCCACGCCAAAGAAGGCGATGGACAACCCCGCCAGGGCCGGCCCCAACAACCTGCTGGTGTTGAAGCCAAAGGAGTTAAGGGCGATGGCCCCCGGATACCGGTCCCGGCCCGCCAGCTCCACGGTGAAGCTTTGGCGCACCGGGAGGTCCATGGCGTTCAAGGCCCCGTAGAGGAAGGCGAAGAGGAGCACGTGGCCGTACCGCACCCCTCCGGTGAGGATGAGGAGGGCCATAAGAAGGGCCAGAACCATCATGCCCCCCTGGGTAAAGAGAAGGAGGTTCCGCTTGGGGTAACGATCCGCCAAGACCCCGGCGGGGAGGGAAAAGAGCAGGGAAGGCAAAAACTGCAGGGCCACCACGAGCCCAAGCCTCTCCGCGCTTCCCGTAAGGAGGAGGACCAGCCAGCCCTGGGCCGCGGACTGCATCCAGGTGCCCATCTGGGAGGCAAAAAGGGCGAGCCAGTAGGAGCGATAAAGGGGGTCTCGGAGGAGGGCCAAGGCCAGCACCCCTTTATCCTACGACTGACTGACCAGTCATTATCAAGCCGCCCCCTGCCCTATGCCTATACTGAGGCATGCTCCAGCGCGGCCTTCCCCTGTTCCGCGTCCTGGGAATCCCCCTCTACCTGGACCTCTCCTTCCTCCTGATCCTGCCCCTGATGGCCTTTCTCATCGGCAGCAACCTACCCCTTTACCTGGAGTTTTTTGGCCTGCCCCAGGACCCCTCCCTGCTCCAAGGCAGCCTGCCCTTTCTCCTGGGTTTATCGGCCGCCTTAGGGCTATTCGCCTCCGTGCTTTTGCACGAGCTCGGGCACGCCTTAACCGCCCGGCGCTTCGGCATCGAAACCAAGCGCATCACCCTTTGGCTTTTGGGCGGGGTGGCCCAGATGGAAAGGATCCCCAGGGAACCCCAAAAGGAGCTCGGGATCGCCCTGGCGGGGCCAGCGGTGAGCCTCGCCCTGGCCCTCCTCTTCCGTTTGCTACGGGTGGAGGCTGGGGCCTTGGGGTTCCTCACCCACTATTTGGCCCTGGTGAACCTGATGCTGGGACTATTTAACCTCCTTCCGGCCTTGCCCTTGGACGGGGGCCGGGTCTACCGGGCGCTTTTGGCCTTCCGCAAACCCTACCTCCAGGCCACCCGGCAGGCCCTGGCCCTGAGCCAGGCGGTGGCCTGGGCCTTGGGGCTTTTCGGCCTGGTGGTCCTCAACCCCTTCCTGATCCTTATCGCTTTTTTCGTGTACATGGCCTCGAGGGCCGAGGTGGAGGCCACCCTCCTGGCCCAAGCCCTAAGTGGGCTCAAGGTAAGGGACTTGATGACCCCAAACCCCCTGGTGGTCCCGCCGGGGCTTTCGGTCCAGGAGGTGCTGGGCCTGGCCCTGGCCCACAAGGTTTCCGGCTTTCCCGTGGTAGAGGAGGGGCGGGTTCTAGGGGTGGTGGGCCTCGAGGGGCTGGAGGGAGCCGACCCCTTGGACCCGGTGGTCCACCACCTAAAAGAGCCCTTGGTCCTCTCCCCGGAGGAGGAGGCCCTCGCCGCCATGGAACGGATGGCCGAGCGGGGGTACGTCCGGGCCCTGGTGATGGAAGGGGAACAGCTTCGCGGCATCCTCAGCAAGACCGATCTCCTAAGGGCCTTCCAGGTGCGGATGCTAGGACGTTCCTCACCTTGACAGCCACCCAAGGGTAGGGTAGGTTAGGAGCGCAAAAGTATACGGGAGGCGACCATGAAGCGAACCCTTATCCTCATCGGTCTTGTGGCCCTAGGCCTAGGCCTGGCGCAGAAGCCCAAGGTGGTGATCGGCACGGGGAGCACCGGAGGCGTCTTCTTCTATTACGGTACCGCCATGGCGGACATCCTCAACAAGGCCGGGGCGGTGGAGGCCCAGCCGGTGCAGACCGGTGGCTCCTACGACAACCTGCAACTCCTCCGGGACCGCACCTCGGGCAACACCTACTACTGCGCCCTCACCACCACCGACTCCGCCTACGTGGCCTACACCGGGGAGGAGCCCCGCTTCAAGGACAAACCCGCCAAGAGCCAGCGGGTCCTCTTCTACATGTACCCTTCCTTCATCCACCTGGTGACCACGGAAAAGACCGGCATCAAGGTGGTGCAGGACCTTAAGGGCAAGCGGGTTTCCACCGGCCAGCCCGGCTCCAGCACGGAAAACCTGGCCCTTTTGGTCCTGCAGGGGGCAGGGGTCAAGCCGGAAACCTTTGCCAAGCGGGAGCGCCTGCCCGTGGCGGAAGGAGCCAAGGCTCTGGCCGAGGGCACCCTGGACGCCTTCTTCTGGGTGGGGGGCGTGCCCACCAGCTCCATCGTGGAGCTCTCCCAGACCCTCGCCCGCAAGGGGGACCGCATCCACCTGGTGCCCATCGACCCCAAGAGCACCACCGCCCAGGTGGTCATGAAGCGGTTCCCGGGCCTGGTGGACCCCTACAAGGTGCCCAAGAACGTCTACAACACCCGCACCGACGTGCCGGGGCTGGCCACGGGCAACATCGTGGTCTGTCCGGAAAGCCTGCCCGCGGAGGCCGGGTACGCCATCATGAAGGCCATCTTCGAGAACCTGGACACCCTGCGCACCGCTGTGGCCGCCGCCAAGGACACCAGCCTCGAGGCCACCGCCAAGCTTTACGGGAAGCTCCCCATCCCCTTCCACCCCGGGGCTGAGCGGTACCTAAAGGAGAAAGGCCTCATCAAGTAGGCCATGCCTTAGCCCGGGTGTCCTGGAACCCTCCAGGCCCCGGGCTTTTTTGGAGGCAACCATGGAGCTAGAGCACCCTCAAACCCCGTCCTCCACCCCCCTGGCCCGGTTCACCCGCTGGATCCTGATCCTGGGAGCCCTTTACAGCCTCTATCTGGTCCTGCATCCCTTCACCCCCTTGGCCAGGGCGGAGATCCCCATCCTGGACATAGTACAGCTCCAGCGAAGCACCCACGTGCTCTTCCTCCTCTTGGGAGGCTACCTGGTTTCTTTCCACCTCCCCCGGAAGCGCACCTTTGGCTCCTGGGTTTTTTTCCTCTTTACCCTCATCCCCCTTTACAACTTCCTTTTCCCCAACGTTCCCGGGGTCAGCCTTCCCTGGGAAGCCAAGGCGGTGGGCTTCCTGTACTGGGGGGTGGCAGCCCTTCCCGCCCTTCTGCCCGGCCTTAAGCGCCCTGCGGACCTCCTGGCCCTTCTCCTAGCCCTATTCCCCACCCTCTACCAGCTCCGCTTCTTTGAGGAGCTGGTCTACCGGGCGGTGCTTCCCGAGCCCTGGGACATGGCCATGTCCTTCGGGCTCATCATGCTGGTCCTGGGCTTGGTCTACCGCCTCCTGGGCCCGGTGATGCCGGTGCTGGTCCTCTTCTTCTTCAGCTACAACCTCTACGCCGACCTCTTCCCCGGGGCCTTTAAGGGAAGCCGGCAGGGGATAGACCTCCTCCTGGGCAAGACCTTCAACGAGACGGAAGCCGGCATCTACGGGCTCATCACCGGGGTCTCCGCCAAGTACCTGGTCTACTTCACCCTGCTTTCCGGGATGATCGGGGCCTTGGGCCTGGGGAGGGTGGTGGCCAACCTGGCCCTGGCCCTGGTGGGCAAGCACCCCGCCACCCCCGGGCGGGTCACCGGCCTGGCCAGCGTGTTCATGGGGATGTTCTCCGGCTCCGGGGCCGCGGATACCCAGTTTGTCGCTGCCCTTACCAAGCCCCTTTACGAGAGGGCAGGTTACGACCGCCTGGTGGCCGCAGGCCTGGTGGCCACTGCGGGCACCATCGCCCTCATCACCCCCCCGGTCATGGGCTCCATCGCCTTCATCATGGTGGAGATCCTCCAGATACCCTACCTGAAGGTGATCGTCATGGCCTTGGGGCCCGCTCTGCTTTACCTGACCGCCGTTTTGGCCTTCAACGAGTTCTATTCCCGCAAGGCGGGCCTGCCCCCGGTAGGAGCGGAGCTGGGCATGAGCCGCCTGGCCTATATCCTTCGCTACAGCACCCTATTCCTGCCCATCCTCCTCATCATCGTCATGCTCTACCTGGGCTACGAGGTGCGCACCGCCGCCAGCCTGGCCCTCCTCTTTTTCATCGTCCTAACCTACCTGGATCCCACCCTCCGGCCCCAAGGCATCTCCCCCATCTTCCAAGGGCTAGCGGATGGCTTCCGCACTCTGCTGCCCATCGGCACCGCCGTGACCGCCGCCAACCTCATCTTCGCCATGATGGTGATCAGCGGCCTTCCTTCCAAGTTTAGCCAGCTTCTCCAGCAGGTATCGGGGGAAAACCTCCTCCTCGCCACCCTCATCACCGCTGTCTTCAGCCTGATCCTGGGCATGGGAGTGCCCCCCACCGCCACCTACGTGCTCACCTCGGCCCTCACCGCCCCCGCCATCATCGCCTTGGCCAAGCAAAACGGCATCCCCGACTCCGCCGCCCTCCTCGCCACCCACATGTTCCTCTTCTACTACGCGGTCCTGGCGGATGTAACCCCGCCCGTGGCCCTTTCCGCCTATGCCGCATCCAGCGTCTTCGGCACCAACCCCCTGGTCACCGGGGTCTATGCGGCGCGGGTGGCCCTCTCCAAGTACCTGGTGGGCTTCTTCTTCCTCCTCTCCTACTCCGGCACCGCCCTTCTCATCGTGCCCGTGTTGGAGAACTCCCCTCCCGGCGAGGCCTGGGGCATGATCCTGGAGCGCTTCCTCTCGGTGGCCATCGGCATCATCTACCTCTCCGCCTCCGCCGCAGGCTACACCCGCAGGCCCCTCAAGCGCTGGGAGGCCTGGGCTTTGGGTATCCTGGCAGTTTTCCTCTTCGCACCCTACGGACCCCTGAACCTGGCGGCCTTCCTGCTCGGGCTTCCCTTCTTCCGCAAAGGGTTGACGGGAGCCCACGGGAAGCCTTAGGGTAAGGCCGAAGGAAAGGAGGTAAGGCTATGAAGAGAGCCCTGTTGGTCCTCTTGGCCCTGGCGGGCCTGGGTCTTGCCCAGAAGCCCAAGGTGGTGGTGGCCACCGGGGGTGTGGGAGGCGTCTACTTCTACTACGGCACCACCTTGGCGGAGATCTGGAACAAGGCCGGGGTAGCCGAGGCCCAGGCCATCCAGACCGCGGCCTCCATCGACAACCTGCTCCTCCTGGAAAACCGCACGGGCGGGGGCACCTACTACTGCGGCACCGTGTTGCCCGATTCCGCTTACCTGGCCTACACCGGCCAGCACGACCGCTTTAAGGATAGACCCGCCAAAAACGTGCGCATCCTCTTCGCCATGTACCCCAACTTCCTGCACATCGTCACCCGGGAGGGAACGGGCATCCGGGTGGTGCAGGACCTAAAGGGGAAGCGGGTGTCCACCGGGGCCCCGGGCTCGGGAACGGAGGTGGAGGCCCTACTGGTCCTCCAGGCCGCCGGGCTATCCCCCAAGGACTTCGCCAAGCAGGAGCGCCTGGGGGCTCAGGAAAGCGCCAACGCCCTGGCCGAGGGCAACATCGATGCCTTCTTCTGGTCGGGGGGCCTGCCCACCGGGGCCATCACCGAGCTCTCCGCCTCCCTGGCCCGAAAGGGGCAGAGGATCCACCTGGTGCCCTTGGATCCCAAGAGCACCGTGGTGCAGGCCTTCCAGAAACGCTTTCCCGGCCTCGCCGGCCCTGGGGTGATCCCCAAGGCGGTCTACGGCGCCCGGAGCGACACCCCCACCCTCACCTTCTGGAACCTCTTCGTTTGCCCGCAAAGCCTGCCCGAGGAAGCCGCGTACGCCCTCACCAAGGCCACCTTTGAGAACCTGGCCACCCTGCGCCAGGCGGTGGCCGCCGCCCGGGACACCTCCTTGGAAAACGCCGTGCGCTTTGTGGGAGGCACCATCCCCTACCACGAGGGGGCCCTGCGCTACTTCCGGGAAGCCGGGGCCCTGAAGTAGGCCGGTGAAGCCCATCCACCTCGGCACCAGGCTGGCCCAGCTCCTAAGGAGTTGGGCCTTTTGGCTTGCCCTGGTCCTTCTCGGCCTGGCCCGGGTGGTGGTGGTGGAGGACGGACAGAAAAGGTGGATCCTCCTCCTGAGCGCCTGGGAGCAAGGGCAGGTGGAGTTCGTCAACTCGGTGACGGGTAAGCCCGTCCTCTTGGAGTTCCGCCTGCCCTGGGCCTTCGGGGGTTTTCGGGCCTTCACCGACCCGGAAACGGAAGCCTACTACACCGCCGGCCAGTACCCCTGGAACCAGGCGCTGGCCAGGGAAAGGCGAAAGACCCTAGCCTACTGCTCCGAGGTGGGGCTGGCCCTAAGGCTGGGCAACACCTGGTTCCGCGTGGAAAAGGGGTGCCTTCGCCTCCGCCTCCTCTGGCCCCCTTAACGGAGGACCTGGGGGACCACCTTCAGGGTAAGGGTGCGGCCCTGGCGCCACACCTCGAGGCTCACCGCCTCCCCGGGCTTTTTGCTGTAGAGGACCTGGCGGAGCTGGGCGATGGAGGAAAGGGGAACCCCGTCGGCCTTGAGGAGCACGTCCCCATCCACCCCCACTTGGAGGGTCTCCCCTGTGGGGAGTTGCAAATAGGCAAAGCGGCTTGGGGCCCTTAGGCCCGCCCGGGCAGCGGGGCTATTCCTCTCCACCTCCTGCACCATGAGGCCGGAGGCGGGAAGCCCGTACTGCTGGCGAAGCCGCTCCGGGTAGACGGAAAGGGGGATCAGGGACACGCCAAGCCGGGGGCGGCTTTTGACGATCTCCTCCGCGGTCAGGGTCTTCCCCGCCTTGAGTTCGGGCAGGTACTGCTTCACCAGGTTGATGGGCAGGGCAAACCCCACCCCGGCGAACTGGGCGGCCCCGAACTGGCCCGTGGGGGTGAAGATGGCGGTGTTGATGCCGATCACCTCCCCGCGGGAGTTGAGGAGGGGCCCCCCGGAGTTTCCAGGGTTGATGGCCGCGTCCGTCTGGATCACCTGGGGCACCAGACCCGACTCGTCCCCAATGGCCCCGGGGTTTTCCCGGATGGCGGAGACGATCCCCTGGGTCACGGTGAACTCCAGGCCAAAGGGGTTCCCCATGGCGATGGCCTTCTGCCCCACCCTTATGCGGTCAGAGTCCCCTAGGACCAGGGGCACCAGCCTTTCCTTGGGCGCCTCCACCTTGAGGAGGGCCAGGTCCAAAGGCGGGGCCGCCCCCACCAGGCGGGCCTGGTACTCCTTGGGGTCGTTGTGGAACTTTACGGTGATGCGGCTGGCTCCCGCCACCACATGGTAATTGGTGAGGATGTGCCCCTCCTTATCGATCACGAAGCCCGAGCCCGTGCCCTCCTGCGGGGGCATCTGCAAAAACGGGGCGAAGAACTCGAATCCGGGGGGAAGCTGGACCCTTTGGGGACGGGTCACGACCCCCACGTAGACCACCCCGTCCCCGTACTTCTCCACGATCTCCACGGTGTTGCGCTCGTACTCCAAAAGCCCCGCCTCGGTAGGCGCAGGCTGGGAGCGCGGGGTCTGGCCGTTGCTCAAACCCCACCAGAGCACGGCCCCCGCCATCAGGGAAAGCACCAAAAAACCCACAAAGGAACGGGCTAGGTTCATGCGCCACCTCCCGAACCTACCTTACGCTCTCCCGGTTAGGCCCCGATTAGACGAAGACCACGGTCTTGTTGCCGTGGACCAGGACGCGGTCCTCGAGGTGCCAGCGCACCGCCCGGGCCAGGACGGTGCGCTCCAGCTCCTGCCCCAGCCTGCGCATCTCCGCCACCGTGTGGCGGTGGGATACCCGCACCACGTCCTGCTCGATGATGGGACCCTGGTCCAGCTCCTCCGTGACGTAGTGGGCGGTGGCCCCGATGATCTTCACCCCCCGCTCGTGGGCCTGGCGGTAGGGGTCGGCCCCGACAAAGGCCGGCAGGAAGGAGTGGTGGATGTTGATGATGCGCATGGGGTAGCGGGCCACGAAGCGGGGGGAGAGGATCTGCATGTAACGGGCCAGGACCACAAGCTCCACCCCCTCCTCCTCCAAGAGGCCCAGGATCCTTTCCTCCGCCTCCTCTTTCCTCCCCTTCTCCACCGGCACGTGGTGGTAGGGGATGCCGAAGCGCTCCACCTCCTCCCGGTGATGGGGGTGGTTGGAGACCACCATCCGCAGGTCCATGGCAAGCTCCCCCACCCGGTAGCGCCAGAGGAGCTCCAACAGGGCGTGGGCCGGCTTGGAGACCAGGATGGCCGCCCGCTTCCTCTCCGAGGCGTAGGCCAGGCGCCATTCCATCTGGAAGCGGCTTGCCACCACGTCCTGGAAGGCCCTCTCCAGGGCGGGGCGGGAAAGGTCCAGGTGGGGGGTGGTGAAGGCCAGGCGCATGAAAAAGGTCCCGCCTTCGGGATCGGTGGAATACTGCTGCAGATCGGTGATGTTGGCCCCATGGGCGTAAAGAAACCCGGAGACCGCGGCCACGATTCCGGGCCGGTCCGGGCAGGTGATGAGGAGCCGCGCCTCTTCCATAGGCGCTACTATATCCCCATGGACTGGCGGACCACCGACCTATCGGACGCCCATCCCCAGGCGGAAACCCTGCCCATGGTCTTCAGGAGCTTTGGCGGAAAAACCCGCTTCCAAGGGCGGGTGCGCACCCTAAAGGTTTTCCAGGACAACGCCCTGGTGCGAAGGCTTTTGGAGGAGGAAGGCGAAGGCCAGGTGCTGGTGGTGGACGGGGGAGGCTCCCTGAAGACCGCCCTTTTGGGGGGCAACCTAGCCCGGCTGGCCTGGGAGCGGGGTTGGGCTGGGGTGGTGATCCACGGGGCCGTGCGGGATACCGAGGAGCTCAAGGAAGTGCCCCTGGGCATCCTGGCCTTGGCGGCCACCCCCAGGAAGAGCGCCAAGGAGGGCCTGGGGGAGGTGGATGTACCCCTTAACCTCCCCTGGGCCAGGGTTCTTCCGGGAGACCTTCTTCTGGCAGACGAGGACGGGATTCTTCTCCTGCCCTCGCCCCAGAGCGGCGGCCAAACCGGCGGATGAGGTCCTCCTCCTTAAGGGCCAAAAGGGTGGGCCGGCCGTGAGGGCAGACCCAAGGGGTTTGGCACCGCAGAAGGGCGTCCAAAAGGGCCTGGCCCTCAGCGCGGGACAGGGGGTGCCCCGCCTTCACCGCGGGCAGGCAGGCCAGGCGGGCCAGAAGCTCCGTGAGGCCCCTACCCTCCCCCCTCAAGGCCTCGCGGAAGGCCTCCGGAAGGAGGAGGGGATAGGGATGGAGGAAGGGGGGAGCCTTCAGAAGCCTGACCCTGCCTGGGCCAAAGGCCTCGAGGGCAAAGAGGGAGGCCAAGGCCTCCTGCCTTTCCGGCAATAGGGCCTCCTCCCCGGGGGAAAGCTCCACCAGAACCGGATAGGGAAGCTCCTTTAACCCCTCCTCCTTAAGGCGCCTTTGAAACTCCTCGTAAAGCACCCGCTCGTGGGCGGCATGCTGGTCCACCACGTAGAGGGTATCCCCCGCCTCCGCCAAGAGGTAGCTACCCCGGAACTGCCCCAGGTATCGCAAAGGGGGAAGCCCCGAGGGCGTGGGCGGACTTAGGGGCATGAGGGGCCGGGGTTCGGGGAGGCTCCGGGCCAGGTGATGCCTTTGGAAGGCCTCCCTCAGGCCTTCCTCCACAAAGCCCTCCACCTCCTCCAAGACCGCCACCTCCTCCTTCCTGGCATCCAGCCGCAGGCGGAAGGCCTCGAGGGGCAGGGTGAGGTTCAGGACGCCCACGGGGAAATGCCCCTCGGGAAGAAGCTCCCGGTAGGCCCGGCGCACGGCCTTCAGCAAGCCCTCCGGCCAGGCCACGGGCCGGCCGTTGATGGCGAGAAAGAGGAGGTCAGGCCGGGTGCGGGAGGCCTGGGGTCCGGAAAGCAGGCCCTGAAGGCGCATGCCCTCGGCCTCCCGCTCCAGGGGTAAAAGCCTTTCCGCCAGGACCCGGCCAAAGGCCAGCCGGGCCGCCTCCTTAAGCCCCGCCCCCGGAAAGAGAAGCCGGGCCTCCCCCTCGGCGAAGAAGGCCAGGGAAAGCCAAGGATAGTGAAGGAGATAGCGCCTTAAAAGCTCCCCCACCTCCCGCTCCGTGCCCTCCCCCTCCCACCCCACCACCTCCACCCGGGTCCCGGGAGGGGCGGGCACCTCCTTGAGCTCCACCCGGTCCCTATGGGCCAAAAGAAGCCCCCCGCCCACCTGGAAGCGGGGCCGGGAGCGGATCCTGAGGAGGGCCGTCTGCCTTAGGGCGTATAGGGCCTGGCCCCGAAAGCCCAGGGTGGTGATCCTCCCCGGGTCCAGGAGCTTACTGGTGGCAAAGGGTTCCACCGCCAAGGGAAGCTCCGCCAAGGGGATCCCCTGGCCATCGTCCTCCACCACGATCCTCTCCCGTCCGCCACCCACGAGCTCCACCCGCACCCTTTTGGCCCCCGCGTCCAGGGCGTTTTCCAAAAGCTCCCGCACCGCGTCCTTCAGGGAAAAGAGCACCTCGCCCCGGGCCAGAAGCCCCCGGAGTTCCTCGGGAAGCGGGCGGATCACCCCTTTATGGTATCCAGGGGGGCACCCAAGGCCAAGGCCTTGAGCTCATGCAAGAGGCGGAGGGCCTCGAGGGGGGTGAGGCTATTGGGGTCCAGGGCCAAAAGCCTTTCCAACACCGCCTCGGCCACCCCCTCCCTGCGGGCGGTGAGGACCTGGAGAAGGGCCTTGGCCCGCTCCACCACCTCCTTGGGAAGCCCCGCCATGCGGGCCACCTCCACCCCATAGCTCTTGGTGGTGGGGCCCGGCAGGACCTGGTGGTAGAACACCAAACCCCCTTCCTCCTCCTTGGCGGCCACGTGCAGGTTCTTCAGCCGGGGAAGGGGCAAGGCGGTGAGCTCAAAGTAGTGGGTGGCGAAAAGGGCGTAGCACCGCCTCTCGTGCAGGGCCTCGGCCACGGCGGTGGCGATGGCCACCCCGTCCAAGGAACTCGTCCCCCTTCCCACCTCGTCCAAGAGGACCAGGCTTTTCTCCGTGGCCTCCCTGAGGATCAGGGCCACCTCTTCCATCTCCACCATGAAGGTGCTCCGCCCCCCCGCCAGGTCGTCGGAGGCCCCGATGCGGGTGAGGATGCAGTCAAAGAGGGGAAGCGTGGCCTCCTCCGCGGGAACGAAGCTCCCGATCTGGGCCAGAAGGGCGATGAGGGCCGTCTGGCGCAGGTAGGTGCTCTTCCCCGCCATGTTGGGCCCGGTGACCAAGACCAGCTGGTGGGCCATCTCCAGGTCGTTGGGAACAAAGCTGGTGCGGCGCTCCACCACCGGGTGGCGCCCCCCGCGGATGTGAAGCCTATCGCCGAATCGGGGCCTTGTGTAGCCGTAGCGCACCGCCACCTCCGCCAAGGCGGCAAAGACGTCCAGCTCCGCCAGGGCCCTGGCCACCTCCCGGAGGGCCTCCGCCTCCTTCCTGGCCTTTTCCCTGAGCTCCAGGAAGACCTCCTCCTCCCGGCGGCGGATCTGGGCCTCGAGGCGGTAAAGCTCCCGTTCCCTCTCCTTGATCTCCGGCAGGGTGTAGCGCTGCCGGTCCTTGAGGGTCTGGATGGCCCGGTACTCGGGGGGCACCTTCTCGTAATAGGGCCGGGTCACCTCCAGGTAGTAGCCGAATACGGCGTTATAGCCCACCCTCAGGGTGGGGATGCCGGTCCTGGCCTTCTCCCTCTCCTCCAGCTCCAAGAAGTAGGCCACCCCCTCCCGGTGGGCTTGCCGCAGGGCATCCAGGTGGGGATCGTAGCCCTCGCGGATCAACCCTCCCTCGGAGAGCTTCAGGGGGAGTTCCGCCTCCAAGGCCGCCTTCAGCTCCTCCAGAAGGGAACCCAGGTCGGGCAGGACCACCTCCTCCCCCAGAAGGGCCCAAAGCTCGGGCAGGATCTCCAGGCTACGGCGCAAGGATCCCAGGTCGCGGGGGCTTGCCCGCCCCATCTCCAAGCGGGTGGCAAGCCTTTCCAAATCCGCCATGCGGAAAAGGAGCCGCCTCACCCCCTCCCGCAGGGCCCCTTCCCTGACGAAGCGCTCCACCCGGTCCAGCCGGGCCTCCAAAGGACCCGCCTCCAGCAAGGGGTGGCGGAGCCAGCTTTGCAGAAGCCTGCGGCCAAAGGCGGTGCGGGTCTCATCCAAGACGCCAAAAAGGGTGTCCTGGCCCCGGATGGGCTCAAAGACCTCGAGGGCCCTTAAGGTGGCCTCGGGCAGGCGCATGAAGGCCCCCGGGTCATAGGGGCGGAAGGGCCTTGGGGAAAACCCCTCCCCTTGGGTCCAGCGGGCGTACCAAAGGAGCGCCCCCTGGGCGCGGCGCAGGGCCAGGGGCCCTTCCCCCACCGGTTCAAAGGGAGCCTCCGAAAGCATAACGGGGAAGCGCTTCTGGAACTCCTCTACAAACTCCCGGTTTTCCCTGAGCTCCGGGGCCAGGAGCACCTCGGCGGGCCGATGGCGGAATAACTCGTCGTAGAGGGCACTCTTGCTCCTAAGCAGGGTGCCTTTGAACTCCCCGGTGGAGACGTCCAAAAAGGCCACCCCAAAGCCATCCCCCGTGGCGATGGCCGCCAGGTAGTTGGCCTCCTTGGGAAGGAGGGTCTCCTGCACCAGGGTGCCGGGGGTAAGGAGCTGGGTCACCTCCCGCCGCACCAATCCCTCGGCCTCCTCCGCCGGCTCCACCTGGTCCGCCACCGCCAACCGGAAACCCATTTTCAAAAGCCTTTCCGCATAGGCGTCAAAGGCCCGGAGGGGAATCCCCGCCATGGGGGTGGTGAAGTCCTTGCTGGACTTGTGGGTGAGGACCAGGCCCAAGGCCCGGGCCAGCCTCTCCGCGTCCTCCCCAAAGCACTCGTAGAAGTCCCCCACCTGGAAAAGGAGGAGGTAATCGGGGTAGCGATCCCTCAGCTCCACGTACTGCTGGAGAAGGGGGGGCAGGGGTCCAGGGCCTTCGCCCTTGAGCATGGCCTCCATGATAATCCAGACCATACCCTGGGATAACCCCGTTGGAATCTTCCGATAAGAAGCGGGGGTTTTGCAACGTACCCCAACTTGACAGGGGTAAGGTTAACGGTTAATATCCTAACCTAAAGGGACAAGGGTCCTAAAGGTAAGGAGGTTTAATATGGAAAAAGTTGACCGTCGCACCACGCTAAAGCTTATGGGCATGGGTGCAGCGCTCCTGGCTGCTGGAGGCCGGGTTATGGCCCAGCAAACCCCCACCGCCGACCAGCTGGTTAAGGGGAAAAACGCCAATTTGATCGTCCTCTCTCAACGCCCCGTGGTCATGGAAACCCCCTATGACCTTCTGGCCAGCAACCCGGAGCGCACCTCAAAGGAGATCCTCTACATCCGCAACAACGTAGACCTTCCCGGGTACAACACCGTGGAAGGGGCCAGCCCCCAGGGCTGGAAGGTGGAGGTGGGGGGGCTGGTGGACAAGCCCTTCACCTTCGAGGCCAGCGAGCTCTTCGCCTTGCCCCAGACCGAGGTCACCATGGTCCTTCAGTGCTCGGGAAACGGGCGCACCCTTTACAACCCCCGTCCCTCAGGTAACCCCTGGCAACGGGGTGGGGTGGGTAACGTCACCTTCCGCGGCGTGCGCCTCCAAGACATCCTGGCGGCCAAAGGGGTCAAGGTGAGCGAGAAGGCCCTGTTCATCACCGCCCACGCCAGCCGCCAGGGGAACGCCCCCGAGTTTGTGCGCTCCGTGCCCATCCATGCCCTGGAAAACGCTCTCCTGGCCCTTTCCATGAACGGGGAACCCCTGCCCGCTGTGCACGGCGGGCCTGTGCGCCTAGTCTTCCCCGGGTATTTTGGCGTGAACAACGTGAAATGGGTGGAGAAGATTGAGTTTGCCGAGGGAGAAAACACCACCGCCGAGCAGGTGCCCCGCTACCGGGTGCCCGCGATCCCCAACACCCACCTTCCCTTCCTTCCCCAGGAGCCTGGGAAACGCTACCCCTATACCCTCCAGAACTCCCGCGCCAACTGGCTGGTTACCCTTAACAGCTTCATCTTCGCCCCCCTCGAGGGCCAGACGGTGGAAGGCCCTTACGTGCGGGTAGAAGGGGTGGCCTTCAACGACGGCATCGTCCCCATCGTGAGCGTGGAGGTATCCACCAATGGCGGCCGTACCTGGCACCAGGCCCAGCTCTCCACCCAGGGTAAGACCTTCGGCTGGGTCCGGTGGCGGACCACCCTTTACCTGCGCCCGGGAGAGCACGAAGTAATGGCCCGGGCCTGGGATGCCGCTGGCCGTAGCCAGCCCCTGGATGGCAACATCGCCTGGAACGAGCGGGGCTATGAGTATAACGGGGTGATGCGGGTAAAGTTCAGCGTGGCCTGAAGCTTCCTCGCCCCTGGCCCTTGGCCAGGGGCTCTTTAGGCTACAAACCATTTACCCACCGGGGGTAACATGCGTGATGTGAAAAAGCCTTTTTTGCCTCTAGGCCTTCTCACCCTAGGGCTTGCCGGTTACCTGGCGCTGGGGCAGTATACCCTCCCGGAGGGCCCGGGAAAGGACCTGGTCCTGGCCAAGTGCCAGGCTTGCCACGACATCGGCTTTGTAGCCCGGGAGCGGCTTTCTAGGGATCGCTGGGATGGGGTTATTGACGAAATGGTGCTCCGGGGCTTAAGCCTCACCCCCGAGGAGAGGGCGGCCATCCTGGACTACCTGGCCACCTACCTGGGCACCGAGCCCCCACCCGCCTCACCCCCGGCCCAGCCAGCTTCCTCCCCCAAGACCGGGGCCCAGGTCTACGCCAACTGCCAGGGATGCCACGGCCCACAAGGGGAAGGCAATCCCCCCGCCTTCCCACCCCTGAGAGGACATGTGGAAAAAATCCTCAAGGCGGAAGGTGGCCGGACCTACCTCCTGTTGTCGGTGCTTTATGGCCTCCAAGGCACCATCCAAGTGGAGGGGAAGGAGTACGCCGGCATCATGCCCTCCTTCGCTTGGCTCCCCGACGAGGAGGTTGCCTTGGTCCTGAACTATCTGGCGACGTGGGGTACCCCCCAAGGCTTCACGCCCTACACCCCCGAGGAGGTCAAGGCGGCCCGGGCCAAGGTCCTAAGCCCGGAAGAGGTGCTAAAACACCGGCAAGGGCTGAAGCTGCCATGAGGGGTAAGGTCGTCTCCCTCCACCTAGGCCTGGGCTCGGGGCTTCCCAAGCCCCGGGTGGAGTCCTTGGAACTCCTGGCGGGCTTCGGGGCCAAGGGGGACCGGCATGCGGGCAAGGACCCCGACCGGGCTGTCCTGGTGGCCGGGCTTCCCTCCTATGAGAAGGCCAGGGGGGCGGGGATCGAGCTTCCCCTTGGGGCCTTAGGGGAAAACCTCCTTTTGGATCTCGACCCTCACGACCTCCCCCCAGGTACCCGCCTAAGGGTAGGGGAAGCCCTTTTGGAGTTCTCCTACGTGTGCACGGTCTGCTCCAGCCTCTCCCAGTTTGACCTGAAGCTTCCCAAGCTCCTCTATGGGGGCCGGGGGCTTTACGCCCGGGTCCTCGAGGGGGGCTTGGTGCGGGTGGGGGACCCCGTCCAGGTGCTCCTAGCCGTTTAGCCGTAAAACCCGGGGCCCGGGGGACGCGTCCCCCGGGCCCCACTTCCTTTCCCCATGGGCCAAGGGTAGCCTAGACGCCCACTCCCAAGGGAAGATCAAAAGCCCAGTAGGCAGGCCTTTCCCCTTTGGGCTCGTTCAACACCTCGATCCGCCCCTCGAGGCCCGCCTCCACCTCCTTGAGCTCCTTGAGGTAGTCCATGAAGCTTTCCGCATCGCTGAAGCCGGTGTCCACCCGGTAGCCCTGGGCCTCCTTGAGCACGGTGAAGCCGTCGCCCCCAGCAGCGATGAAGTTGTTGACCACCACCCGGTAGGTGGCCTCGAGGTCCAGGGGCACAAAGCCCTTCTCCGTCTTCACCTCCACCCGCACCACCCGCTCCCCTGGGGCCCTGGAGAGGTCAAAGGCGTAGCGCAGGCCGGAAACCTGGAGGAAGCGGCCCGCCCCCTGCTCCCACTGGGAAACCCCGTTCTCCAAAGCCGCCTTGATCTCCTTGCCCTTGAGGTCCATAACCACCAGGGTGTTGCCGAAGGGCAGGACCTCGTAGACCTTGCCCACGGTGATGGGGCCCTTGGGAATGGAGGCCCGGATCCCCCCGCCGTTTTGCAGGGCGATCTGCACCCCGGCGTTTTTGGTCTTCCAAACCATGCCGTCGGCGATGAGATTACCCAGGTTGCTCTCCCGCTTGCGCACGATGGCCCTTTCTCCGATCAGGTCCACCTTGGCCTGGGCGATCACCTGTCCCATCAGGGCCATCACCGGCTGGGCATAGGCCAGGAGGGCCTCCTTGGCGAAGAAGTCCTCGGGGGAAACCTCAGGGGTCATGAGGAGGGGTTCGCCCTTGTAGGCAAGGAGCTCCCCTTTGGCGTCAAAGGTGAGCTCCAAGAGGCCCACCACCTTCCCCCACTCCCAGGCCTGCACCACCAGGACGTCCTTGCCCTCGGGGTTCTTCACCACCGTGGGGTAGGGCCCCGCCGGGGCCAGCTCCTTGTGGGGGAAGCTCCCCAAAAGGGTATGGGAGTGTCCGCCCACGATCACCTGCACGCCCACGAGCCTCCTGGCCAGCTTCAGGTCCTCCCCGTAGCCCAGGTGGGAGAGGACCACAATCTTGTTCACCCCCTTTTTCAGCAGCTCGTACACCGCCTTTTGGGCGGCCTCGTAGGGGTCCAGGAAGTCCACGGTGGGCCCGGGGTTGGCGATCTCCCGGGTGTCCGGGGTGGTGAGGCCGATCACCCCCACCTTCTCCCCACCCACCGGCACCACGGCATAGGGGGTAAAGAGCCCCTTGAGCCTGGGCTCCCGCCCCACCCCCACGTTGGCGGACACCACCTTGAACCGGGCCCCCCTCAAAAACTCCGCCAAAGGACCCGGCCCCAGGTCGAACTCATGGTTGCCCAAGGCCATGACCCGGTAAAGGGCCCGGTGCATGAAGTAGCGGTCCGCCAGGCCCCGGTACTGGTTGAAGTACAGGGTACCCTGGAACACATCCCCGGCATCCAGGAAAAGGAGGTTTTTCCGGCTAGCCCTCAACCGGTCAAAAAAGGCGATCCGCTGGGCCACGCCCCCTACCCGCACCTTCTTGCCGGAAAGGGTGAGCTCCATGGGCTCCAGGTGGGCATGGGTGTCGTTGGTGTGCACCAGGGTGAGGGTAAACCCCCCCTGGGCCCGCCCCAGACCTAGGCTCGCCAAGCCCAAAGCCGCTCCTGCCTTCAATACCTCGCGCCGCTTATACATACCCGACCTCCAGGTTCCAGTCTACCCAAGGGTAGGTCAGGTTAGGGTCAAGGGCCTCGAGCCCGTCCAGGTTGCAAAGTGAACCACTTCCTCTTGACAGTGTGCATATCTTTGCCGTACACTTTGCGCAATCTGCTGGGGGAAATGGGTGAGTACCCGGGCTCAGCAGGCTAAGGAGGTTAAAAAATGGCGTACACCAAGGCGGAAATCCTCAAGGCGCTCAAGGCGGAGAAGGTCAAGTTCCTGCGCTTGCAGATCACCGACATCCTGGGCGTGGTGAAGAACGTGGAGGTCCCCGAGTCCCAGTTTGAGAAGGCCTTGGACGGGGAGATCATGTTTGACGGCTCCTCCATCGAGGGCTTCACCCGGATTGAGGAGTCGGACATGCTCCTCAAGCCGGACTACAACACCTTCGTGATCCTGCCCGAGGCCCTGGAAGATCCCGGGCGGGGCCGGGTGGCCCGCCTCATCTGCGACGTGGCCTACCCCGATGGCCGCCCCTTCGAGGGGGATCCCCGGTACGTGTTGAAGCGCCAGGTGGAGCGGCTTAAGAAGCTCGGCTTTGACAACATGTATGCGGGCCCCGAGCCGGAGTTCTTCCTCTTCCTGCGCACGCCTGACGGTTTGCCCACCGTGGAAACCCACGACCGGGCAGGCTACTTCGACCTGGCCCCCATCGACAAGGGGGAGGAGGCCCGGCGGGACATGGTTAACGTCCTGGTGGCCATGGGTTTTGAGATCGAAGCCTCCCACCACGAGGTGGCCCCGGGCCAGCACGAGATCGACTTCAAGTACGCGGATGCCCTCACCACCGCCGACAACATCGCCACCTTCAAGTGGGTGGTGAAGCGGGTGGCCCTGAACCACGGCCTCCACGCCACCTTCCTGCCCAAGCCCATCCGGGGCATAAACGGCAGCGGCATGCACACCCACCTCTCCCTTTTCAAAAACGGGGAGAACGCCTTCTATGACCCCAAGGCCGAGTACCAGCTTTCCCAGACCGCCCTCCACTTCATCGCCGGCCTCCTGGAGCACGCGGAGGGCATGGTAGCCATCACCAACCCCTTGGTGAACTCCTACAAGCGCCTCACCCCCGGGTACGAGGCCCCCACCAACATCGCCTGGTCCGCGGCCAACCGCTCGGCCATGATCCGCGTGCCCGCCCGCCGGGGCGTGGGTACCCGGGCCGAGCTCAGGATGCCCGACCCCTCCGCCAACCCCTACCTGGCCCTGGCGGTCATGGCCGCAGCCGGCATCGACGGGATCGAGCGCAAGCTCCTCCCCCCACCCCCCATCCAGCGCAACATCTACCAGATGAGCGTGCGGGAAAGGCGTAAGCACAAGATCCGCGAGCTCCCAGGGACCCTCAGGGAGGCCCTCGAGGCCCTGCGCAAGGACCCGGTGATCCGGGAGGCCTTGGGCGAGCACGTCTACACCCATTTCCTCCAGGCCAAGCAGATGGAGTGGGACGACTACCGGGTCACGGTCCACCAGTGGGAGCTGGACCAGTACCTGGCCACGTACTGAGGGTGGGTATTGGGCCCCTCCCCCTCCCAGGGGAGGGCCTGACCCATGGGTCAGGCATAAACTTACCAGGGGGCATTGACAAGAACCGGTACCCCCCCCTTAGAATGGGGCCGCAACGCGAACGCGTGCTCTTAAGGAGGTGCGTATGAGGAAAATCGGCTTGCTGGCAGCAGGTGTGGCCGCCCTGGGCATGGCCCTAGGCCAGGCCAACGTGATCAAGATCGCCACCCAGTCCCCCCTTTCCGGCCCCCAGGCCGCCCTGGGCGAGCAGATCAAGCTGGGGGCAGAGCTGGCCATTGAGGAGGCCAAGGCCAAGTTCAAGGCCTTGGGCTTTGACCTGGTCCTGGTCCCCTACGACGACCAGGCCAACCCCGACGTGGGCGTGGCCAACGCCAACCGCATCATCAACGACCCCGACATCCTGGGCGTGGTGGGCCACCTGAACTCGGGCGTGGCCATCCCCTCCAGCGAGGTGTACGCCCGGGTGAACCTGGTCATGGTCTCCCCCGCCAACACCAACCCCCGGGTCACCGACCGCAAGCTCCCCAACGTGAACCGCATCTGTGGGCGTGACGACGTCCAGGGGCCGGTGGGTGCGGAGTACGCCTTCAACAACCTGAAGGTGAAAAACGTCTTCGTCATCCACGACAAGACCGCCTACGGCCAGGGCCTGGCGGAGGAGTTCAAGAAGCGCCTCGAGGCCCTGGGCGGCAAGGCGGTGGCCTTCGTGGGCACCGAGGAGACCTCCAACTTCGTGCCCATCATCAACCAGATCCGGGCGGCCCGGCCCGTGCCCGAGCTCATCTACTTCGGGGGCATCTACAGCCAGATCGGCCCCTTCGTGAAGCAGCTTCGCGAGCGGGGGGTCAAGACCCGGCTCATGGGCGGGGACGGTCTGGACGCCAGCGAGTTCGTCCGCCTGGCGGGTAAGGAAAACGCCGCCGGCACCTTCTACACCACGGTGGCTGGCCCGGTTTCCGCCTTCCCCAAGGCCAAGGCCGTGGCCCAGCGTTTCAAGCAGAAGTATGGCAAGGACATGGAGGGCTTCGGCATCTACGCTTACGACTCCGCCAACGTGATCCTGGCCGCCCTCGAGGCGGCCATCAAGGCCGCGGGCGGCAAGAAGCCCACCCGGGAGCAGGTGGCCCAGGCGGTGCGCCAGGTGAAGATGGAAGGCCTGACCGGCACCATCGAGTTTGACGACAAGGGCGACAACAAGAAGGCCAAGTACTTCGTCATGCAGGTGGCCTCCACCGGCAACTGGGCCGACAACAAGCTGATCCGCGTCATCGAGATGGCCGCTCCAGGGGCCAAGTAAACTGGGATCCCAACCCAAGGGGGTGGCCTTAAGGCCACCCCCTTGGCCCGGAGAAAGGAGGCACCTTGCTGGAGCAAATCCTAGCCCTGCTGCCCCAGGTGATCTTCGACGGGCTCATCCTGGGCTTCGTCTACGCCATGGTGGCCCTGGGGTACACCATGGTCTACGGCGTCTTGGAGCTCATCAACTTCGCCCACTCCGAGATCTTCATGATCGGGGCGGTGGTGGGGGTAGAGGTATTCCGCTACCTGGCGCCCCACGTGGGCAATGGCTTCCTCCTCCTCCTCCTCGCCCTGATCCTGGGCGGGGTGGTGGCGGGGATCACCGCCATCCTGGTGGAGCGCTTCGCCTACCGCCCCTTGCGGAAGAGGGGCACCACCAACCGCCTGGTGCCCCTCATCACCGCCATCGGGGTTTCCTTCATCCTCCAGGACCTGGTGCGCCTCATCGAAGGCCTTTGGCACAACGAGTTTTTCCTGCGCATGCGCACCGTGGAGGACCTCGAGGGGTCGGTGAGCCTCCTCGGCGGGGCCATCTTCGCCCAGACCAAGTCCTTCATCCTCATGGGGGTTTCCATCCTCATGCTGGTGGGGCTCACCTACCTGGTGAACCGCACCAAGCTGGGGGTGGCCATCCGCGCCGTGGCCCAGGACCTCCCCACCGCAAGCCTCATGGGCATAGACCCTGACCGCATCATCTCCCGCACCTTCCTCATCGGGGGATCCTTGGGGGGTGTGGCGGGGGTGCTCTTCGCCCTGCAGTACACCACCATCACCCCCTATGTGGGCTTCCTGCCCGGCATCAAGGCCTTCACCGCAGCGGTGCTGGGGGGCATCGGCAACATCCCAGGGGCCATGCTGGGCGGGCTCGTGCTGGGGCAGTTGGAAAACTTCTTCGGCACCTACCTCCCCATCCTGACAAACGGCAACTTCGGCACCGAGTACAAGGACGTGGTGGCCTTTCTCATCCTGATCTTCATCCTTCTGGTCAGGCCCCAAGGCCTTTTGGGACAGGTGGTCAAGGAGAAAGTATGAACGCCCTCTCCTTCCTTCTCAGCCTGGCCTACCTGGGCCTCGCCTTCCTGGCTCCAAACCCGCTAAGCCACCTCTTCGGCCTGGTGGCCTTAGGGGTTACCGCCTTCCTGCGCCTCGTTCCGCACTGGCGGACCCTGAACCTGGCCCTCCTCACCCTGGCCTTCACCGTGGGCCTCATGCGCTCGGGGAACACCCTGGGCCTCATCGGCCTGGTGGGGATCCTGGTGGCCCTCACCACCCTGTCCCGCATCCCGGGGTGGATCCGGGTCCTCTTGGGCCTGGCCATCCTACTCCTCTCCGTGCCCCTAGCGGGCTTCGCCAACACCTTTGTCTTTGAGCTGGGCATCCAGATCGGCATCTACGCCGCCATGGCCCTGGGGCTCAACGTGGTGGTGGGAATGGCGGGGCTTCTGGACCTGGGCTACGCCGCCTTCTTCGCCGTGGGGGCCTACACCTGGGCCATCTTCGGCAGCGAACAGGCCAAAAACTTCATGCAGGGCAACTTCCCCCTCCCCGGGGAGTACATGTACCTCTTCATGGGGATCGCCATCGTCACCACGGCGTTGACCGGCCTTCTCATCGGCCTCCCCGCCCTTAGGCTTCGCGGGGACTACCTGGCCATCGTCACCCTGGGACTGGGAGAGGTGGTGCGGATCCTCGCCAACAACCTGGACCACCCCATCAACTTCACCAACGGCCCCCAGGGGATCACCCCCGTGCAACGCCCCCCCATTGACGGGTTCCGGGAACTGATGGCCACCCTGGGGGTGCACCTGGACCGGACCACGGATTACCAGCTTTTCTTCTACTTCCTGGTCCTCCTCATGATCGGGCTGGTGGTGCTGGTGAACGTGAACCTGGCCAACTCCCGCTTTGGCCGGGCCTGGGTGGCCATCCGGGAGGACGAGGTGGCCGCCCGCTCCATGGGCATCCCCCTCCTGCCCACCAAGCTCCTGGCCTTCATGACCGGGGCCGCCTTCTCCGGGGTGATGGGGGTGATCTTCGCCGCCCAGCGCACCTTCGTATCCCCCGAGTCCTTCACCCTTTTGGCCTCCATCACCATCCTGGGCATGGTGATCCTGGGAGGGATGGGGTCCATCCCCGGGGCCATCCTGGGAGCCGCGGCCCTCACCATCCTCAACCTGGACGTGCTCAAAACCTTCAGCGAGTTCGTGCGCACCAGCCTGCCCCAGATCCCCAACCAGGTGGATCCCGCCAAGTACGAAAGGCTGGTCTTCGGCCTTATCCTGGTGCTGATGATGATCTTCCGCCCGGAAGGCCTCATCCCCGAGAAGCGGCACCGGGCAGAGATGGAGGAAGCATGAAGGCCCTCGAGGTCACCCAGGCCACCAAGCGCTTCGGCGGTCTGGTGGCGGTGAACGACGTGAGCCTCAGCGTGAACCAGGGGGAGATCTTCTCCGTCATCGGCCCCAACGGGGCGGGCAAGACCACCTTCTTCAACCTCCTCACCGGCATCTACCCTCCCGATGAGGGAAGGATCCTCCTCTTCGGCAAGGATGTGACCGGCCTACCCCCGGACCGGATCGCCAAGGAGGGGGTGGGGCGCACCTTCCAGAACATCCGCCTCTTCGGGGCCATGACCGTGCTGGAAAACCTCTTGGTGGGTATGCACATCCACATCCGCGTCCCCTACTTCCACGCGGTGTTCCGCACCCCCCTGGCCCGGAGGGAGGAAAAACGGGCCGAGGAGGAGGCCAAAAGGCTTTTGGAGTACGTGGGCCTTCTCCACCGCAAGGACGAGCTGGCCAAGAACCTGCCCTACGGGGAGCAACGGAAGCTGGAGATCGCCCGGGCATTGGCCCTAAAGCCCAGGCTCCTCCTCCTGGACGAGCCTGCAGCGGGCATGAACCCCAAGGAAACCGAGGAACTCCAGGCCTTCATTCAGCGCCTTAGGGAGGAGCTCGGGATCACCATCGTCCTCATCGAGCACGACATGCGTCTCGTCATGCGCATCTCCGACCGCATCGCCGTTTTGGAGTACGGCTCCAAGATCGCCGAGGGCACCCCGGAGGAGGTGCGCACCAATCCCCGGGTCATCGAAGCCTACCTGGGCAAGGGGGCTGCGGGAGGTGCGGCATGAGCCTCCTGGAGCTAAAGGACGTCCACACCTACTACGGCCACATCCACGCCTTAAAGGGCATCTCCTTGCGGGTGGAGGAAGGGGAGATCGTGACCCTCATCGGCTCCAACGGGGCGGGCAAGAGCACCACCTTGCGCACCATCAGCGGCCTGGTCAAGCCCCGGCAGGGGGAGGTCCTCTTCCAGGGCAGACCCATCCACCGCCTTCCCGCCCACCAGATCGTGGCCCTGGGGGTAGGCCACGTGCCCGAAGGACGGAGGATCTTCCCCCGCCTCACCGTGGAGGAGAACCTGGAGATCGGGGCCTACCTGGAAAACGACCGCAAGGTGGTGCAAAAGCGGAAGGAGGAGGTGTTTGCCCTCTTCCCCCGCCTCTACGAGCGCCGGGCGCAGAAGGGGGGCACCCTTTCCGGCGGGGAGCAGCAGATGCTGGCCATCGGCCGGGCCCTGATGCAAAACCCCAGGATCCTCCTCATGGACGAGCCCTCCATGGGCCTGGCCCCGGTGCTGGTGGACTTCATCTTTGAGATCATCCAAAGGCTCAACCGGGAGGGGCGCACCATTTTGCTGGTGGAGCAAAACGCCCGCCTGGCCCTGCAGATCGCCCACCGGGGCTACGTCCTGGCCACGGGGGAGATCACCCTGGAAGGCCCAGCCCAGGAGTTGGCGCAAAACCCCGAGGTGCAGAAGGCCTACCTGGGGGAAGGTTAAACGGCATCCCTTACCTTATACCCGGGCTTGCGCTCCCTTATGGGAGCGCCTTATACTTGGTCCGGACCAAAGGGGAATACCCCGGAAAGGAGAGGTATGAAGAGGAAAATCCTTCTCGGCCTTGTGGTCGCCCTGGGCCTGGGGCTTGCCCAAAAAACCCTGGTCTTCGGCTCCAACGGGGAGCCGGTGAGCCTCGAGCCTGGGAACATCACCGACGGTATTTCCATCTACGTGCAACGGCAGATCTACGACACCCTGGTGGACTTTAAGCCCGGCTCCACCGAGGTCACCGCCGGCCTGGCCACCAGCTGGTTCAGCTCCCCCGATGGCAAGGTCTGGACCTTCCGCCTGCGCCAGGGGGTCAAGTTCCAGGACGGCACCGAGCTGGATGCGGAGGCGGTAAAGTTCAACATCGAGCGCTGGTGGGACCCCAAGAACCCCACCCGCATTGACGCCGCCGCCCGATACGAGATCTGGCCCGAACTCTTCGGCGGGTTCAAGGGGGATCCCGGCTCTATTCTGAAAGAAATCCAGGTGGTGGACAAGTACACCGTCCGCTTCATCCTTAACCAGCCCTTCCCCGCCTTCCCCGCCGCCATTGGCTCGGGCTACTTCGGCATCGCCAGCCCCGCCGCCATCAAAAAGGATGGGGCCAAGTACGGTTCTCCCACGGGAAGCGCCGTGGGCACGGGCCCCTTCCGCCTGGTGGAGTGGCGGCCTGGGGAGCAGGTGGTCCTGGAAAAGAACCCCACCTACTGGAAAAAGGGCTTCCCCAAGGTGGACCGGGTGGTCTTCCGGGTCATCAAGGACCCCGCCGCCCGCCTGGCGGCCCTGAAGGCCGGGACCATTGACTTCACCACCGACATCCCCCCCGCCAACCTCAAGGACCTCGAGGCGGACCGCAACCTGGACGCCGTCTTCCGTCCCTCCTTCAACGTGGGCTACCTGGCCCTGAACCCCTCCCACAAACCCCTCGCCGATCCCCGGGTCCGGCAGGCCATCGCCATGGCGGTGAACAAGAAAGCTATCGTCCAGGCCTTCTGGGGCAAGCTGGGGCTCACCGACGGCCACTTCACCCCGCCCTCCATGAAGGCCTTCCAGTCTCCTAAGGTCACGGACCACGAGTTCAACCCCCAAAAGGCCAAAGCGCTCCTGGCGGAGGCCGGGTACCCCAATGGGTTTGACCTGGAGCTTTGGTACATGCCCGTCTCCCGGCCCTACTTCCCCACCCCTAAGGAGATCGCCGAGGCCATGGCCGCGGACCTCTCCGCCATCGGCATTCGGGTCAAGCTCCAGACCAAGGACTGGGCCAGCTACCTGGCGGACCGCAAGAAGGCCCCTGGCTTCCAGGCCTACATGCTGGGCTGGACCGGGGACTACGGCGACCCGCAGAACTTCTACGACCCCCACTTCGCCTGCCCCATCGCCGACCTCTTCGACGGCACGGGCAAACCCCTCTGCGTGAAGGAGCTGGGCGACATCCTCACCAAGGCCGCCACCACCCCGAACCTCGAGGAGCGCAAGCGCCTCTACCAGCAGGCGGACGAGCTCACCTTCAGCCTGGCCCTGCGCATCCCCATCGTCCACTCCCAGCCCCTCCTGGCCAAGCGCAAAAACATCACCGGCTGGGTGCCGAGCCCCTTGGGATCCGAGTCCTTTGAGACCATAGAGAAGCGCTAAGGGTTTCCGTCCCGGACCCCCTGCGGGGGGTCCGGGCTTTTTGAGGCGGACAAATGTGGAACTACGTTTTACGACGCCTGCTGGGCCTGGTCCCCGTCCTCTTCGGGATCACCCTTTTGGTCTTCCTGTTCCTGCAGCTCATCCCCGGCGACCCCGCCCAGGCCATTCTGGGAGAGCGGGGCACCCCGGAGCAGCTGGCTGCCCTCCGGGAAAAGCTCGGGCTCAACAAACCCCTATACGTCCAGTACCTCACCTTTGTCAAAAACATCCTCACCGGGGATCTAGGCACCAGCGCCGTGTCCACCATCCCCGTGGCCGAAGAGCTGAAGAGGCGCTGGCCCGCCACCTTTGAGCTGGCCTTGGCGGCTACCTTGGTGGCGGTGGTCTTGGGAATCCCCGTGGGCATACTGGCGGCGGTGCGAAAGAATAGCCTTGTGGACACGCTGTCCATGAGCCTCTCCCTGGTGGGAGTATCCATGCCCGTCTTCTGGCTGGGCCTCCTCCTGGTCTACCTCTTCGCGGTGAACCTGCACTGGTTGCCCACGGGGGGAAGGCTTTCCACCGACTTAGCCATAGATTTTCGGCCCATCTCCGGCTTCTTGATCCTGGACGGGATCCTGGCCCTCAAGCCCCAGGTGCTGGCCGACGCCCTTAGACACCTCATCCTCCCCGCCCTCACCCTGGGCACTATTCCCTTGGCCATCCTCACCCGCATCACCCGCAGCGCCATGCTGGAGGTACTCTCCCAGGATTACGTGCGCACCGCCAGGGCCAAGGGCCTGGGGGAACGCCAGGTGATCCTGAAACACGCGCTAAAAAACGCCCTCCTTCCCGTGGTCACCATCGTCGGCCTTCAGTTCGGCACCCTCCTGGGCGGGGCCATCCTCACGGAAACGATCTTCTCCTGGCCGGGCATCGGCTCTTACATCTATGAGGGCATCCTCAACCGCGACTACCCCGTGGTCCAGGCCGGGGTGCTGGTGGTGGCCACGGTCTTCGTCCTGGTGAACCTCCTGGTGGACCTCTCCTACGCCCTTTTGGACCCCCGGATCCAGTACAGGTGAACCCATGGAAACCCCCTTCCGTCAAGCCTTACGGCGCTTCCTGAAATCGCCTTCCGGCAAGGTGGGCTTAGCCCTGACCCTTTTCCTGGTCCTCCTGGCCCTTTTCATCCCCCTGCTGAAGCCCTACGACCCCGCCACGGACCGGGACTACCTGAACCGGCTCAAGCCCCCCACCCTGGAACACCCCTTCGGCACCGACCACCTGGGACGGGATGTCTTCACCCGGGTCCTCCACGGGAGCCGCATCTCCCTCCAGGTGGGCGTGATCTCGGTGAGCATCGGCCTTTTCTTGGGCACCCTGCTGGGCCTCCTGGCGGGGTTTTACCGGGGAAGGACCGAGCTCCTCATCGGCTGGCTTGCCGACCTGCTTCTGGCCTTTCCAGGGACGCTTTTGGCCATCGCCATCGTGGCGGTGTCGGGTCCCAGCCTGCAAAACGCCATGCTGGCCATCGGCATTGTGCAAGTCCCCGTCTACATCCGCCTGGCCCGCTCCATGGTGCTCTCCTTAAGGGAACTGGACTTCGTGCAGGCAGCCATCGCCCTGGGGGCGGGGAATGGCCGGATCCTCTTCCGCCACATCCTGCCCGGTACCTTGGCGCCCCTGGTGGTCCAGGCCACCTTGTCCATCGGCACCGCCACCCTCGAGGCTGCCGCCTTGGGCTTCTTAGGCCTTGGGGCCCAGCCCCCCGCCCCCGAGTGGGGGGCCATGATCGCCGACAGCTTCAAGGGAGGCTACGCCATGAACGCCCCCTGGACCATGATCTTCCCGGGGCTTTTCATCATGCTTACCGTTTTGGCCTTCAACCTCCTGGGGGATGGCCTCAGGGACGCCCTGGACCCGCGAAGCCGCTAAAGGCTAAAGGTGGCCTTAAGAAGGGGGCAGGCCCCAAAGGGGTATCATGGAGCCATGAGAAAAGGCCTCCTCTTTGCCCTGCTCTTTTTGCCCCTCCTTAGCGCCTGCGAGCTTCTGGAAGGCACGGGTTACCGGGTGGCCGAGGCCCAGCTCCTCTTCCCCGAGGCCACGGAGCGCTGGACCTACTTCTACGGGGAGCCCCGGGAGGTCCGGCTCGGCACCCAGGTCCTCCGCCTGGAAAAAGGCCTGGGGGAAAGCCTTTGGGCGGTGCCGGGGGCCCTTTGGGTTGAGGGGAATCCCGTGCTCAGGGAGGTGGGGCCTGCCCTGCGCCCCCTGGCAGAGGCGGTGCGGGGGGTTCAGGGAAGCCTCCTCGAGGTGCGGGCCCAGGCCGACTTGCGCTCCAGCTGGCTTTACGACGGGGTAGGCTGGGTACAGCTTACGGGAAGCCTACGGGAAGGGGAAAGGCGCAGCCTGGTCCAACCCGCCCAGTACCGAACCCCGGACCTCTACGCCTTCACCGGGGCGGAAACCCAGGTCCTCCTCCGGGAGATCCTGGCCCGGCGGGGGGGCAGGCAGGTGGTGGTCTTTGAGCTTAAAGAACCCCTCTTAAGGCCCCTTTCCCTTGATCCCATCCCTGATGGCTACCGCATCGGGGCCCTGCAGGTGCAGTACGGGCTTAGAGTGGAGGTGGTGACCCCGCCCCCGCCCGCCTACCGCATCCTGGACCGTGGGACCAACGCCGCCTTCCAGGAAACCGAGCCCAAGGCCTTCCTGGCCAACAACCCCACCCGCTTCTCCGAGGTCTGGAACCTGGCGGTGGGAAACCGCATCCCCCGCCCACCCGCCCCCAGCGTGGACTTCCGCAACAAAAGCGTGGCCGCCTTCTTCTGGGGCTTGAAGACCACGGGGGGGTATGGCCTCGAGGTGGTGGGGGTCACCTATGCGGGCGGAACCGCACGGGTCATCCTGAACCTGCAAAGCCCAAGGCCCGGGGCCATCGTCACCCAGGCCCTCACCAGCCCCTACGTGCTCTTGGAGCTGGAAAGGGTGAACCGGGTTGTCTTCACCGACCCCGGGGGAAGGGTCTTGGCCGAAGCCCGGGAATAGCCTAGCTCCCCAGAAGCCTTCCCCTCAAAGCCCCCACCAGGTACAAGGAACCCGCGGCCAGGATGGGGGCAGGATCCCCTTTGGCCGCCTCCAGGGCATCCGCCAGGGCCTCCCAGGGCTCCTCAAAGAAGGGCTCCCCCAGCTCCTTCCCCAAGGCCCCCTCCCCGGCTCGGGTGTAGCGGACACTTTTGGCCTTGGGAAGGAGGTGGGTCAGGACCCCCTTCACGTCCTTCCGGGGAAAGGCCCCAAAGACCAGGTGGTAGGCGGAAAGCTCCCGGCTAAGGGCCAGGGCCGCCGGGGGATTGTGGGCCCCATCCAGGTATACCTCCACCCCCTCCAAAAGGAAGCGCTCCAGCCGGCCTGGATGCCTCGCCTCCCGAAGCCCTTGGGCAATGGCCTCCTCGGGGAAGCCGAGGAGCCTCAAGGCCGCCGCCGCCAGCCGGGCGTTTTCCTCCTGGAAGGCCCCTCTTAGGGCCGGTGGCGCAGGCAGGGCAAAAAGGGGGTCCAGAGCGTCCAAAAGGTAAAGGGGACTTCCCCGGGCGCGGGCCACCTCCCGCACCACCTCCAGGCCCACCCCCTTGGCCCCCGTGACCACCGGCACCCCTTGGCGGAAGGCCCCCGCCTTCTCCCGGGCCACCGCTTCCAGGCTTCCTCCCAAGGACTCCAGGTGATCCTCCCCCACGTTGGTGAGCACGGTAAGGGCCACCCGGGGGAGGATGTTGGTGGCGTCCTTCTCCCCCCCCACCCCCGCCTCCACCGCCGCAAGGGCCACCCCCTTCCTACGGAAATGGAGGAAGGCCAAGGCGGTGGCCAGATCAAAAAACCCCGGGGGATCAGGCCAGGCCTCCCCCCTGGCCCAGGCCACGAACTCCACCACCTCCTCCTCGAGGATCCACCCCCCATGGGTGCGGATCCTCTCCCGAAAGTCCAGGAGGTGAGGGCTGGTATAGGCCCCATAGGGAAGCCCCGCGGCGCGGAAGGCCGCCTCCAGATAGGCCACCACACTTCCCTTCCCGTTGGTGCCCAGGACGTGCACCGCCCCAAAAGCCTCCTCCGGATGCCCCAGGCGCTCCAGAAGGGCCTTCACCCGGCTTAGGCCCCGCCCTCCCTGGCGGCGCTGGGCAAAGAGCCACCCCGTGGCCTCCCGGTAGGTCATGGCCTATCCCTCCGCGTACTGGAGACGGTACAGGGTGGCGTAGTAGCCCCCTTTCTGGAGGAGTTCCTCATGGGTACCCTCCTCCACCAGGCGCCCCCTTTTGAAGACCAGGATGCGGTCCACCCGGCGGATGGTGGAAAGGCGGTGGGCGATGACGATGGAAGTCCTTCCCTCCATGGCCCTGTAAAGGGCCTCCTGCAAGCGCCTTTCCGTCTCCGAATCCACGTTGGCCGTGGCCTCATCCAGGATGAGGAGGATGTCCGGGTTGGCCAAAAGGGCCCGCACCAGGGCCAGGAGCTGCTTCTCCCCCGTGGAAAGCCCTGCCCCCCTCTCCCCTACCCGGGTGTGGTAACCCTGGGGCAGGCGCAAAATGGCCTCATGCACCCCCAAAAAGCGGGCCACCTCCACCACCCTCTCCTCGGGGATGGCCTCGTCAAAAAGGCGGAGGTTGTCCAGAATGGTGCCCGAGAAGAGAAAGGGGTCCTGGAGCACGATCCCCACATGCCGCCTTAAGTCCTCCTGGCGGTAGTTCCGCACGTCCTCCCCGTCGATGAGCACCTGTCCCCTTTGGGGATCGTAGAAGCGGGCGATGAGGCTCACCACGCTGGTCTTACCCGCCCCCGTGGCCCCCACCAGGGCCACCTTCTCCCCCTTAGCGATGCGGAAGGAAACCCCCTTAAGCACCCAGTCTTTCTCCGTGGGCTCCACGCCCTTGGGAGTATAGGCCAGCCACACCCCCTGAAACTCCACCTCCCCCCGGAAGCGGGCGATGGGCTTGGGGTTTTCCGGGTCCTTGAGCTCCTCCTCCGCGTCCAAAACCCCAAAGATGCGCTCGGCGCTGGCCATGGCCCCCTGGAAGAGGTTGAACTTATCCGAAAGGTCCTGCAGGGGCTGGAAAAGCTGGCGGGTGTAGTCCACGAAGGCCACCAGAAGCCCCAAGGTGGCCACCCCCCGCACCACCTCGCCCCCGCCGTAGAAAAGGAGGCCCGCCACCGCCAGATCCCCTAAAAACCCCACCACGGGGAAGAAGAGGGCAAACCAGCGCACGATCTCCACCCAGGCCCTAAGGAGGTCCCTGCTTAAGCGGTCAAACTTCTCCTCCCGTTCCCTTTCCTTCACGAAAAGCTGGATGGTTTCCACCCCGGAAAGGTTTTCCTGCAGGGCGGCGTTTAAGCGGGCCAAGCGCAGGCGCATCTCCCGGTAAGCGGTGCGCATGCCGTTTCTGACCCAGGCGGTGACCCAAAGGAGCACGGGCACCACCAGGAGGACCACCAGGGTGAGCTTAGGGCTTAGGACCATCATGAAGGCCAATAGGCCCAGGATGGTGAAGAAGTCGGCGATGACCCCCACGAGCCCCCCGGTGATGAACTGGTTGATGGCGTCCACGTCGGAGGTGATGCGGGTCATGAGGCGGCCCACAGGGTTTTTGTCGTAAAAGCCCGGGTGTAGGCGCATAAGCTTGCCGAAAAGGGCACTCCTTAAGTCGAAGAGCACCCTCTGTCCCACCCACTGGATCAGGTAGGTCTGGCCGTAGGTGGCAGCGAAGTTTACCCCTCGCACCAAGAGGAAGCCCAGGCTCACCCAAAGGAGAAGGGCAAAGCGCTCCGCCACGGGCTTGGCCTCCTTGGGAACCAGGGCACCGTCGATGGCCCATTTGAAGAAGAGGGGGGTAAGGGCGGCGGTGAGGGTGGTGAGGAGGAGGAAGAGGAGGGCCAAGGCCACCTGGGCCCGGTAGGGCTTCACGTACTGGAGGATGCGGGCGAAGAGGACCCGGTCAAAGGCTTTGGTGTAGGCGTCCTCCTGCTCCCGATGGGAGGCATTCTGGCTCATCCCTCCACCTCCCCTTCCACCTCCATGCGCTGGATACGGTCCAGCTCGGCATAGAGGCCCCCCGCCTCGAGGAGGCTTTCATGGGTACCCTCCTCCACGATCCTTCCCTCGTCCAAAACGATGATCCAGTCCGCATGGCGCAAGGTGGCGGTGCGGTGGGAGATGAGGAAGGTGGTCTGGCGGCCCAGGACCCCTTTCAAGCCCTGAAGGATCCTGGCCTCGGTTTCCGTGTCCACAGCGCTTAAGGCATCGTCCAGGATGAGGATCCTGGGCCCCTTGGCCAAGGCCCGGGCCAGGGCCACCCGCTGCCGCTGGCCACCCGATAGCGTCACCCCCCGCTCCCCCAAAACCGTTTCGTAGCCCTTGGGAAAGGACAAGATCTCCTCGTGGATGCCCGCAAGCCTCGCCGCCCATTCCACCCGCTCCCGATCCAGGGTATCCAGGCCGAAGGCGATGTTTTCCAGGATGGTTTCGCTGAAAAGGAAGGGCTCCTGGGGGACCACCCCTACTGCCTGGCGCAGGGTGGCCAGGGGGATCCGCCGCACCTCATACCCCCCCACGAGAACCCTGCCCTCCGTGGGGTCCAAAAGGCGGGGTACGAGGGCCGCCAGGAGGCTTTTTCCCGAGCCCGTGCGCCCGGTGATCCCCAGGGTCATCCCCTCGGGGATGGTGAGGGTGAGGTCCTTAAGAAGCCAGCGCCCATCCCGGAAAAGCCCCACCTCCTCGAGGCGCACCTCCCCGGAAAGATGGGCCACGGAAAGGGGCAAGGGGTCCTGGTCGCGAACGGCGGGCTCCCGGTCCAGAAGCTCCAAAAGCCTTTTCAAGCTGGTAAAACCCCGCTGGTACATGGCCATCACCCAGCCCAGGCCCAAGATGGGCCAGGTGAGCTGGGCCAAATAGGCGTTGAACTGCACCAGCTGGCCTACGCTCATCTCCCCCCGGACCACCATCCCCCCACCCACCCAGAGGACGGTGAGGAAGGCAAACCCCATGAGAAAGCCCAGCAGGGCCTGCATGGGCCCCTCCACCTTGGCCAGGGCCAGGCTCTTGCCCATGTAGATGCGGTTTAGCTCCTGGAAACGGGAAAGCATGCGCCCCTCCAGGGCATATCCCTTCACCACCCGGATGCCGCTAAAGGCCTCCTGGGCCAGGGTGCTGATCCCGTCAAAGGCCTCCTGGGCCTCCCGGTAACGGCGGTCGATGAGGCGGAGAAGATAGAACATGGCCAAAGCGATGAAGGGCAGGATCAGGGTGAGATAGAGGGCCAGCCTGAGGTTCACCGCATACATGGAAAAGAAGGCCAGGAGGACCAAAAAGGAAAGGCGGCTCCCCATCATGATCCCCGGCCCCACCATCTCCCGCACCGCGGAGAGATCCGTGTTCAAGCGGTTCATCAGGTCCCCCACCCGGGTGGCGTGGTAGAAGGAGCGGTCCAGGCGGAGAAGGTGATGGAAAAGGTCCTTCCTGAGGTCGTACTCCACCAGGCGGCTGGCCACCACCGCCAGCCGGCGCATGAAGAAGGAAAGGAGGGCGCTGATCCCAGCGGTGAGGAGCAAAAAGGAGGCATAGCGCCCATAGGGCCCGCCATGCCCCAAGGCATCCACGGCCAGGCGCAGGAAGTAAGGGCTAAGCACGAAAAAGAAGATGGAAAGGAGGCCCAGCAGGACCCCCAGGGCGTACCGCCCCCGATAAGGGCGAAGGTAAGCCCCCAGGCGGCGGAGGGGAGCCACTGACCAACCGGTCATAGCCATGAGTTTACCCTAAACCGCCTGGGCGGAAAAATGGCCCGGCCACACCCCGCATATCCTTTCCCATCCCCCATCAGCGCAAGGGCCAGGATGCCCCGGGGCCTCCGCCTCGGCCTTCGCCAAGCCGGGGTGGGATTAACCCCCCTGGATCTCCTCCCTCAAGGAGCGCAGGGCCTCTTGCCAGTCCTCCCCCAGGGTCACCAGGCGATGGGGCTTGGCAAGCCGCCGCGTTGCCTTGCGCAAGAGCCCGGGAATGGGAGGGCAGGCGTAGGAAACCACCAGCAAAAGGCCCTTAACCCGGCCCAGCCGGTGGAGGTAGTGGACCATGCCCACCAGTTCCCGGTCGGTGGGGAGGTCCATGGGAAGGAGCCTATCCCCCTCCTCCCTCAGCTTCTCCGGGGGCAGGTCGGGGAAGTAGGGGATGAGCCCCTCCCGGGCCAAGGCCTCCTCCACCCCCTTGCGGAAGGATGCGTCCTCGAGGAGGTAGGGCTGGGCCACCACCCCCACGCTCCCCAAAGGGGTCTTGAGGGGAGGAGGGGGCTTCAAAAGCCCCCGCACCCGGTCCAGGGCCCGGCCCACCAGCATGGGGTTTTGGGCGAGGAGGTGGCCCACCTCCGCCGCCCGGCCCAAAACCCGCTCGGAGAGCTCCGCGGGCACCTTGAGCACCGGGGGAAGCCCCGGAAAGTAGCGGAGGAGGGCGGCCTCGAGGTCCAAAAGCCAAGGGCACTGCCCCCCGCCCTTCTCCGACTCCACCCCCCCTTGGGGGTCGGGAAGGAGCAGGTAGTCCACTCCCTGGGCCTTCAGGGCCTCCACCTGGGCCAAAAGCTCCTGCACCGGCAGGCAGTAGGGCTGGTGGCGGGCAGGCGGCACCTCCACCCGCACCCCCTCCACCCCCAAGGCCTCTAGATAGGCTTCCCAAAAGCCCAGGTACCGCCGGGACAGGAAGCCCCTTAAGACACCCACGCGCATACGCCCTATCCTACGCCAAGGGCCTCCAAAAAGGCCAGGAGCACCTCCCGCCCCTCCCAAAGGCTTTGGGGAAGCACCCATTCCTCCGGGGTATGGGCCCCACCCCCCCGGTACACCCCCAGGGCCAAGGCGGGGATGCCCCGTTCGATGGCGGCGCTGGCATCGGTGGAGCCTGGCTGGAACTGGGGCCTTTCCCCGATCTTGGCCAGCGCCACCTCCGCCGCCCGGAGAAGCCTGGGCGTGGCGGTGCCCCCTGCAGGCCTCCTTCCCAGGACCTCCAGGGAGACCTCCACCCCGTGAAGCCGGGCCGCCCCCTCCAGGACCTCCCGGGCCTTGCGGTAAAGGAGGGGAAGGGCCTCCTGCTCCAAAGCGCGGATCTCCAGCAGGGCCGAGGCCTCCTTGGGGATGGCGTTCACCGCCTCACCCCCCCGGAGGCCGCTGGCGTTCAGGCTGGCCTCGCCTCCCACCTCCTTGAAAAGGGCATGAAGCTGGGCAAGCCCCTCCGCCAAGGCAAACACGGGATTGGGAGTCCCCCTGTCCCCCCAGGCGTGGCCTCCCCGGCCCAGAAAGGACGCCCGGAAGCGGACCGAGCCCAAGGCCCGGTCCACCACCCCCGGCAGATACCCGTCCACCGCCACCACCACCTCGGGGGCCAGGGTTTCCACCAGGGCCCGGGCCCCTTTCAGGTTCCCTAAGCCCTCCTCCCCCACGGTGAAGCCCCGCACCACCCCGGGAATCTCGGGCAGGGAGAGGAGGACGGCCACCCCGCTGGAGTTGTCCCCCACCCCCGGGCCGTAGAGCCTCTCCCCCACCCGCCTTGGGGGCCTTGGCGGCAACACCGTGTCCAGATGGGCCAAAAGGAGCACCGGCCCCTCCCCCGCCCACACGTTGCCCAGGCCATCCCTTCGGGCCCGGGGCAGGTGGGCGGCCACGAACTCCCCCCGTGCCCCTTCCCCCGCCAGGGGAGAGAGCTCCAGAAGAAGCCGTACCGGGTCCACTACTCCTGGGGCTCAGGCCCGGCCAACCCTTCCCGGATGGCGTAAAGGGCCGCCTGGGTGCGGTTGTTCAGGTGTAGTTTTTGGAAGATCTCGGAAAGGCGGTTGCGCACGGTCTTCTCGGATAGCTGCAGCTCTGCGGCGATTTCCAGGTTGGTGTAGCCCTGGGCCACCAGCTTGAGGATCTGGATCTCCCTTTCGGAAAGCTCCGCATGGAGGGGAAGGCTGGACTCCTTCTTGGCCCGAAAGTCCTGGATGATCCGCCCGGCCAGCTCGGCATCCAAGAGCACCTCCCCCGCGTGCACCCGGCGGATGGCCCCGATGAGTTCGCTGGCATCGGTGTCCTTGAGGAGGTAACCCCTGGCCCCCGCCTTCACCGCTTCGAAAACGTAGGCATCCTGGCGGTACATGGTGAGGATGATCACCTTGGCCTCGGGCCACTCCTTGAGGATGGCCTGGGTGGCCTGCACCCCGTCCAGGTTGGGCATCTGGATATCCATGAGGATGACATCCGGCCTGGCCTCGAGGGCATGCCTTAAGGCCTCCCAGCCGTCCTTGGCCTCCCCCACCACCCGGAAGTCCCCTTCCGCCTCCAAGAGGCTCTTGAGTCCCTGGCGGAACAGGGCGTGGTCGTCCGCTAACAGTACCCGAATCACCCCTTCATCTTAGCGCTGGCGGGCTTGGTGTAGGGTGAGAGGGTGAGGGTTCTCACCGTGGAGAAGCTGGTGCCGGGAGGCTACGGCCTGGCCCGCACCGGGGAAGGAGCCGTCCTCATCAAGGGGGCCCTGCCGGGGGAGGTGGTGCGGGGGAAACCCGTGCGCCGCAGGGGAACCCTTTTCCTGGAGGAGGTGGAGGTGCTCACCCCCCGCCCCGACCGCTACCC